>NZ_JAALGV010000065.1:0-2819 GCF_011174875.1 Acinetobacter sp. GFQ9D191M | reverse complement strand
ACCCCCTAAAAAAAGAAAAAAAGAAAAGCAGTTTTTTCACGAAAAACAGCCCTATGCCCTCGCTAAAGCTCGGACGTTTTAACCTCGCTAAAGCTCGGTTGAGGGGCTGTTTTTTTCAAATGAAGATTTAGAACCAAATGCAGAAAAAAGCAAAAACAACTATGAACTCGCTTCGCTCGTATTTTTTCAAAAGAAAAAGCCCTCGATAGTAAAAATTATCGAGCAGCCAGTATTTTTAAAAGCGGTTTTTCAGGGAGGGGAATAAGCGAACTTTCATTGTGTCGTTCGTAGACACTCACTCTGTAAATTTCATTGAAAAATCTAAATGAAAAACGTTGTTGCTTTTCGAACGATCCTTTATCATCAAAATACGGAGTTTTTTTGATGGTAAAGGTGTAGTGAGTACACTTTTAATCAAATATAAAAAATCATCAGCTATTTGACGTTTTTTGAATTATATAAAAATCAGTAGTTTAGATAACTGTAAAAACAGCAAATTTTCACTGTACTAACAAGAGTATGAAGTTTTTTTATGGATAATAATTTTGCGATTTTACGAACTGAAAAACTAAAAACTTTCGGCAATATCGGTGGATCACTTGCACATAATTTTCGTGATATTGAAACGCCCAATGCTGATGCTGATAGAACAATAAAAAACTCTCACAGTTTAAAATCATCAGCTGAAGTAATTGATGCAATTCAGCTTCGATTGCCTGAAAAAAGACGTTCTGATGCTGTGTTGTGCATTGAGCACTTAATTACTGCCAGCTCAACCTGGGACGGCTGGGGGACTGAGAAAGAACATGAATTCTTTGAAAGCTCTAAAAAATGGCTTGAAAAACAGTACGGTTCTAAAAATGTGATTGCTGTTTCAATTCATCGAGATGAAACGACTCCTCATTTGATCGCATATGTTGTTCCTGTTGATGAGGCTACTGGCAAGTTAAATGCGAAAAAATGGTTAGGTGGTCGTGCAAAAATGTCACAAATGCAGAGTGATTTTGCTGATCAAGTACGAGATTTGGGGCTTGAAAGGGGTATCGAAGGATCTAAAGCTAAGCACACTAGAATTAAAGAATATTATGCAAAAGTTAATCAAGATGAAGTCGAAATACAGAGAAATGTATTTCTACCCGATGCTGAATATGATGAAGATAAATACATGTATGCTGAAAGATGCGTTAAATCTGTACTTAAAGATTTACAGAGTGATTTAGCACTTGCTGAACAAACTAAAATTGCTCGTCAGAATGCACAAAAGGCACAAAAAGCTCTAATTGATATGCAAAATGATGTCTTAGCTTATCTGAATGCAAAACGGCATTTAAATGAAAATGAACGTGAAGAACTTGATCAAATGATTAAGATTATCAGCCAAAAATTACTAGATAAAAGAATTGAAAATAACGGATTTAATTCTGATTTTAATTACTAAAATTTATGTTTTATAAAGCATTTTTTTAGTCCGTTCGATTCTATTTTCTAAACCTATGATGCTTTTTTGAAGTCTGTCGCTATACACTTTTTTTTGAAGATCAGAAAATTCTTTAAGTTCATTTTCTAGCTGAGAAATTTTGTTTTGTAGCAAAATTTCTTTCTCAAATTTTGTTATCTCTTTTTCAATCATTTTTATTCCTTGCTCAACTAAAAATAACGCCAAATTCTTCAAGTTTATTTTGCCATTGGTCGGCTATTGCATCGGTTGTGATCTCACTTTGGATACGTGCCATCATCTGCATAATTGATTCATCACCCTGTTTAAACCGATCTGATAAACGATTAGACATGATTAACCCTGTGATCTTGCTCGCTCTATGTTGTAAATCGCTCACATTTGCGTTTTCAGGCTGTTTTACGATGTTGGTAGGGATTTCTACGGTTTTTTGCTTAGAAACGCCAGAATCGCTGTTTTTTGATGTTTTTGAAGCTATTTTAGGCTTGGCTGTGATGTAAACCGAATTGATCGAGCGTCCTTTTTTCAAAAATTGAGTATCTGTGATACTTAAATCGGTTTGTTCGTGGATTTCTTTGAGTGCTGGTTCAATCACATAGACCCTTAAATCCTTATTCGCTTTGTATTCACTATCTGAAAAACAAAACATTGAACGGATCTCCGCAAGTGTCAGCTCAACGTAGAACTCCTTGCCTTTCCCTAGGTTCTGTTTTTGCTTGAGAAACTCATAAAAACGCAAGGAATGAACGCACTTAAATCGCTGAATATTCTTATTTTCATATTGCGTGAAGTAGCCTTGCAGTTGAAGCAGATAGGGCTTTAAGTCGGGATGAAAATCGACAAGTAATGTCCCTCGATTGCTGTTGTAGCGTACCGATGAAAACCAATTCAGTGCTATGCCCTCGATTTCATCGCCAATGATGATTGGTTGTTTATTTAACTCTAGGGCTGATTTTTTGATGTAGCGATACGCATTTTTAGTGTCGATACCGTGATTTTCGGCAATGCTACGAACATTCACCTCGTATTTTTTAAAGTCGGTATCTTCAATGTGGATTTGGGAAATCACGTTATGCAAAACGTATTGCTGAATGATCGTTAGTCGATATTTTGCTGTTATCAGGTCATTTGATTTTTTGACAATCTGGTTTGTTTCTTTCATGACAAAACCTAGTTGAATTTTGAGCAAGTATTACACAACTAGGAGTTAAATAAAATACTCTTTTTTATGTCAAAATATTCCTATTTGACCGTTATTTTCTCCTATTTGACCGTTATTTTCTCCTATTTGACCGTTATTTTCTCCTATTTGACCCCGTGAAAGCCTTACACAGCAAGGCTTTCAGACCCCCTAAAAAAAGAA
>NZ_JAALGV010000064.1:0-37969 GCF_011174875.1 Acinetobacter sp. GFQ9D191M | reverse complement strand
AAGCAATTTAGAGGAATAGCTACTCGATATGACAAGCTCAAAAGAAATTATCAAAGTTCTGTTGCCTTAGCCTGTATATTTTTATGGCTACCTTTATAGGGTTAATTATGAACAGTAAGTGTCAACAGACCCTAATATTCTGGTAAATAATGCAGGTGTGCAGTATCCGCAGGACAGTATTACCGATATTTCTCCAGACCAGTTATTCAAGACCTTCAATGTCAATATCCTGTCCATGTTCCATCTGACTCAGGCGGTACTTCCACATATGCAGGCAGGTGACAGTATTATCAATACCACCAGTATCACCAGCTATCATGGACATGACACACTGATAGACTATTCAAGCACCAAAGGTGCGATTACTTCTTTTACCCGCAGCTTATCTACCAATCTGGCGAAAAATAAAACCGGAATTCGTGTGAATGGTGTTGCACCAGGCCCAATCTGGACACCACTCATTCCAAGCAGCTTTGATGAAGAACAACTGGAAGATTTTGGTAAACAGACACCAATGGGACGTATGGGACAACCGAGTGAAGTCGCTCCTGCCTATTTATTTCTGGCCAGTGAAGAAGCCAGCTATATTTCAGGTCAGGTCATTCATGTAAATGGCGGCAGT
This sequence comes from Acinetobacter sp. GFQ9D191M, assembly GCF_011174875.1. Classification (NCBI taxonomy): domain Bacteria; kingdom Pseudomonadati; phylum Pseudomonadota; class Gammaproteobacteria; order Moraxellales; family Moraxellaceae; genus Acinetobacter; species Acinetobacter sp. GFQ9D191M. The sequence goes on along the minus strand of NZ_JAALGV010000064.1, from coordinate 37,347 downwards.
ATTATTAACGGCTAATCAAAGTTTGAAAGTAGATAACAGCCTTTCTAGCTGTTATCTACTTTTTTCTAAAATATTTAATACGTTTTAGTTTTAGAATCTTTGAAAAACAGAATTTGATGGATATCTATAAAATTCATCTTAAAGCTATAAAACAATTCAAACAAATCCTGACAGATGATTACCCGCGCCAAAATCATCCCTTGTTATAGTGATTTCAGACTCTACCTGATGAGGATTCTAAAATGTCTAGAGGTGATAAATCAGCTTATACCGAAAAGCAAAAACGACAGGCTAAGCATATTGAAGACAGTGAAAAAGATCGTGGTCGTCCTGAAGACGAAGCAGAGCGTATTGCCTGGTCGACTGTGAATAAGCAGGACGGCGGTGGCAAGAAAAAGAAAAACTGAGCTATCCAAAGTTCAAGGAAAGTGATGCTATTGATTTAGCATCAATTCAACTATCTAGATTTTATTCCTTTTATTTTTAAGCAATCGAAAAAGTCTGATGGCCTTAGGTATTCAGATTCTTTCCTCTGTTTTGTTATTCCATCAAATCATTCAAGATAATTTTAAGGAAAAATATGAAAATTCTGATTGTATTAACCTCCCATGATCAACTTGGCGAAACGGGTAAAAAAACCGGATTCTGGCTCGAAGAACTGGCTGCTCCTTATTACACTTTTATTGATGCAGGCGCAGACGTAACGTTGGCCTCTCCAGCCGGTGGCCAGCCACCACTTGATCCAAAAAGCAATGAACCTGATGCGCAAACCGAAACAACCAAACGTTTTGAAGCAGATGAAGTGGCCATGCAGGCTCTTGCCAATACGCATAAATTAAGTGATGTGCTGAATCAGGATTTTGATGCGATCTTTTATCCGGGTGGTCACGGACCGTTATGGGATCTGGCCAATGACCAGAATTCTATTTCCTTAATTGAACAGACTCTACAGGCCAATAAACCTGTGGCACTTGTCTGTCATGCACCGGGTGTGCTTCGCGATGTTAAAAATGCAGAAAGCCGACCTATCGTCGAAAGTAAATCAGTGACCGGTTTTAGTAATACCGAAGAAGATGGTGTTGGTCTGACTGATATTGTACCATTTTTAGTTGAAGATACGCTAAAAGAAAAAGGCGGACAGTATTCCAAGGCTGAGGACTGGCAAGTGCATGTACAGCAAGATGGCCTGTTAATTACCGGACAAAATCCAGCATCTTCTGCTGCAACGGCTGAGGCGCTGTTAAAGTTATTAAAATAATTTCATCCAGATATAAGTCATTGGAGACCAGTTACTTATTTGCTGGTAAAAAACCCTGATGTGATGTCACATCAGGGTTTATTCGTTTTATGTTGAGATTCTAATTCGCTACTGCTGCTGTTGATGCAATGTGCTGGGCCAGTAATTCTCTGAGTTTAAATTTCTGGATTTTCCCCGATGGCGTCATTGGAATCTCGTCCCAAATTTCCAAACGTTCTGGAATATATTGCACTGCCAGATTATGGGTTTTCAGGAAATCGACCAAATCATTAAAACTTAAAGACTGTGCTTGATCTTTTAACTTGATAATCGCACAGGCACGCTCACCTAGCCGTTCATCTGCATAGGCCACTAAAGCGACCACCGCCACATTGGGATGTTTATATAAAAGTGATTCAATTTCTGCGACCGGAATATTTTCACCGCCACGAATGATTACATCTTTTTTACGGCCACAAATCCGGATATAACCTTTCTCATCTTGATAGGCGATATCGCCCGTATCAAACCAGCCATCTGCATCGATATCATTTAAATGAGCACGTTTAAGATAACCGCCAAAACCGGAACAAGCACGAATCATCAAGCGACCAGATTCATTTACCGGCTTGGTCTGTCCTGTTTTATCGACAATTTTGACGTCTACACCCGGTAAGGCAATACCATCAGTATTAAAAGAACGTTCATCGTCATCTTCTGGACAGGTAGTAGTGACCGCGCCACATTCAGTCATTCCCCAGGCTGAAATCACTTTGACCCCTAAACTCTCCCGAGCTTTTTGTACCAGTGGTCCTGGAATAGGCGCACCAGCACAAAGGAAAATTTTCAGTGAATCGACTTTGTCATGCTGTTCAGCCACAGTATTGGACAGGTCGTTCAAAAATGGCGTTGAGGCCATAGTGAAATTCACCTGATGCTGATGAATCAAGTCGACTGCTTTGGATACATCCCAGACATCCTGTAATACCACTTTGGTATTGAGCTGAATCGGCATCATCAGGCCATACATAAATCCGGTCTGATGCGCCATCGGTGACGCCATCAATACCACATCATTTTCAGTTAAATGTAGTCGCTCGGCATAAGGCACAATATTGGAAAACAAGGTATTAGCGGTATGCATCACGCCTTTCGGTTCACCTGTAGTGCCAGAGGTAAAGATCAGTTGGGTAATATCATCCGGGCCAGATTCCAGCCCATCTAGTGCAGCAACGGCTGCAGCATTCTGTTCCAGACCATGGTTGAGTAACAGGCGATCAAAATTATTCTCGCCATCCCCATTCACTACAACTACGTGTTTTAGGGTGTCCAGCTTGTTGTGTAGCTGATTGGCCAACTGTTCATGGCCAAAATTACGAAAGATTTTAGGCACAACAAATACTTTAGATTCACCATGTTTAAGCATGAATTCCAATTCACGTTCACGGAATATCGGCATGAGTGGATTCAATACGGCGCCAATACGGCTACAAGCCAGATACAGCAAGGTAAATTCCCACCAGTTCGGCAACTGGCAAGACACCACATCATTTTTCTCAATACCCAACTGTTTCAAGCCCAGCGCAATTTTGTTGGTCATGTCCCAAATCTGCTGGTAGCTGAAAGTCTGTTCAGTTTGATTCTCGACCTTAAAACTCACTAAAGCTGTTTTGTCCGGATTTTTTTCTACCGCGCTGCGTAAAAAATCGAGAATTGTTTGATTGAGCCAGTGTCCTTGTTTGAGCATGGCCTCTTTTCTTGTCGGGATCAGAACCGCATCGAAATCCATTCGCTTACTCCTTATTTTTTATAATAGTCTTATTTTGGTGGGGGCATACTTTCCTTAAGCTGGTACAGCCTTACGTCCTGCCTTATGCCGAGCGATAATTGTTTTCATGATCTGTGCTGTTCCGTCGCCAATCTGGAAGCCCAGCACATCACGCATGCGCTGTTCCATCACACCGCGATCATAACCGGCATGACCAAAGGTCAGCAGGCATTGATGAATCACATCATAGGCCAGTTTCGGCCCCCACCATTTACACATGCCTGCTTCAGAGGTATGTGGCAGATGGTTGTCTTTCAGCCATAAGGTTTGTAGACAAAGTAAGCGTGCAGCTTCAACCTGCGTTTCATATTCTGCTAACGGATGGGAAACACCCTGGAAAGCAGTCAATGGCTGACCAAAAGCTTCACGTTGCGCAGCATATTCCCAAGCCTCATCCAGACTGACGCGTGCAACCGCCAAAACTTGCAGACCAATCAGGGCACGCGAGAAATCAAAGCCCTGCATAACCTGAACGAAACCTTTATTTTCATTGCCCAGACGATGATTTACTGGTACACGGACATTGTCAAAGAAGATCGAACCGCGGCCAATCGCACGCTGACCATGGCAGTCAAATCGTGTGGTGCTGATGCCTGGTAAGTTCATTGGAACTAAAAGCGCCGTAACACCATGGGCTCCGCTCTCATTTGTACCGCTGCGGCCAAAGACCACTGAAGCATCTGCCTGATCGGCTGCTGAAATCGAAGTTTTTTCACCGTTAATGACATATTCGTCGCCATCACGTTCAATCTTTAAACGTAAATTTGCTGCATCAGAACCACCTCGCGGCTCGGTCAAGGCAATTGAGAAGATAGCCTCGCCTGCAGTGAGTTTTTTCAGCCAGGGCTCAACCACTTCAGGCTGCCCATGTTCGGCCAGAATTTGGCCATTTAGGGAAGCAAGCAGGTTGATATAGGAGAAACTTAAATCCGCTTTGGCAATGGCTTCATGGATAATCCCTGCTGCCAGTCGGCCCATACCCTGACCACCGTATTGTTCAGGGAGTTCGGGGGCTATAAAGCCCATTTCCCCCATTTTTTTCACCAGATCACGATCAAAGACTCGGCTTTGATCACGCTCCAGAAAACCGGGAGCCACATATTTCTGGGCAAATTTTTCTGCCGTTTCAGCTAAAAGTTCTAGATCTTCGGTGATATAAGGATTCTTTTTCATTGATCAGTCTCCTTATTTAGCATACTTACGGAATTCAGGCTGACGTTTTTCTTTCAGTGCATTGACGCCTTCACGAGACTCTTCAGTATCGTAATAAAGTTTTAGCGCATACATGCCCATGCCAGCGATCCCTGCCTGATGTGCGGTATCCATATTGAAACTGCGTTTGGCAATCGCGATTGCGGTCGGACTACGCTGACAGATTTCTTCGCCCCATGCCTGAACTTCTGCATCGAGTTGATCTGCTGGTACACATTTATTGGCCAATCCAATTTCAACCGCTTCCTGACCAGAATAACGGCGGCACATGTACCAGATTTCACGGGCTTTCTTCTCACCCACGACGCGTGCTAAAAATGCTGTGCCATAACCTGGATCGACTGAACCCATTTTTGGTCCGACCTGACCAAAGATTGCTTTATCTGAACAGATCGTCAGATCACAAATCGTGGCCAGTACATTACCTCCCCCAATCGCATAACCTTGTACGCGCGCAATTACCGGTTTGGGGACATCACGAATGGCGGTATGCAATTCTTCCATCGGTAAACCAATGGTACCGCGACCGTCATAATTACCATCATGCGCAGACTGATCACCACCAGTACAAAACGCTTTTTCACCCGCGCCGGCCAATACAATCGCACCAATATTACGGTCATAGCCTGCCTTATTTAAAGCCTTGATCAGTTCATCACAGGTCGTACCACGAAAGGCATTCATTTTTTCTGGACGGTTAATCGTGATCCAGGCTACACCGTTTTTTACTTCATATAAGATATCTTCAAAATTCATGTTCATTACGTCCTGTACTGTTTTATCTGTCTAATTTAGTGTTAATTAATTTGATGCTTTAACCATTCATGGTCAAACCGCCAGAGACACTAAGGACCTGTCCGGTAATAAAGCTGGCATCTTCACTTAAGAAAAAAGCAATCGCAGAAGCTAAATCATCCGGCTGACCCAAACGGCCCAGTGGAATGGCACGAACAAAGGCTTCACGTAATTTTTCGGGATTCGATGCACCCTCAGTCACGCCTGCAAGTAAAGCGGTGTCTGTTGGGCCTGGGCAAATCACATTAATTTTGATGTTATGGCGTGAATGTTCGCGTGCCAGAGTTTTGGAGAAAGATAGCAATCCTCCCTTACAGGCAGCATAGACTGCTTCGCCCGAAGAACCGACACGGGCTGCATCTGAGGCAATATTAACGATGCTGCCGGAATTACGTTCGACCATGCCTTTCAGCACAGCAAAGTGCATATTCAGCATACCGACCAGATTGATCTGGATCAGTTTCTGCCATTCGTCTGGGGTGCTTTTAATGAAGGGTTTAAAAATGTCCCAACCAGCATTATTCACTAGTCCATCGATCGGGCCTAATTCAGTTTCCGTTTTTTGAACCGCCTGTTCAACGACGTCACTTTGGGTAATATCACATTGAATCGCCAGCGCCCGACCGTATTGATTAATTTCATTTGCCAACTTCTCGGCAGCTTCCAGATTCATATCAAAAATAGCAACTTTAGCGCCTTCTTCTGCCAAACGTCGGCAGGTTGCGGAACCTATTCCGCCTGCACCGCCTGTCACAATCACGACCTTATCTTTTAATCCTTTCATTGTTTTATCCCTACGCTATTTGTTGTCGAATTTAATCGGCTATTGTTCTAATTCGGTGTGTTTTATCTAAAATAGAAAGAGATTGAATTTATGTCAACATATTTACATAAAATAATATTTTTATTTTTATAAATGTATAAATAACAATTATTTAATAATTTTATTTATTCAATGTATTGACCTATATTGACTTTTATCTTTAGAGTAACCAATATCTCGTCCCAGCTTATTACTAAACTATTTCTATTTAATGAAGGATGTTTTATTTCTTTAGATTGCTAGATGACTGCCTTGCTATTCAGCTAGGGAACGAACTGAGACCGTGAATATCAAGAGAGATATTTTGAATTGTTCAACTGCTTAGTACAGGATTTAAAGGTGCAGATTTTTGCTAAAACACTATGATTTTTAAAACAAATTATAAAAGAAACTGAATTATGCGAAAAAGCGATAGGTTATACTTTGCGCCGTTTAGCTATTTCAGTTTTGAGGATGTTGCATATAGTGAGTGATACTTTGTCAAAAAAATATGATCAATCCTTATATTCCGCTCATAACCGGCTGTTTTTCCGTCTGTTTCAGGTGGGAAACAGTCTGGATCGAAAATGCTTAAATGAGCTAAAAATATCTCCCGTGCATTGGGCGGTGCTCGGTGCCCTGTCTCGTCCTAAAGTTAAGTCTGGTATGTCTTTTTCAGATCTGACCGAATATCTGGGTGTAAGCCGACAAAATCTGGATGCCGTCTTAAAACGACTGGAACGTGATGGACTGGTAGAGCGTGTTATCAATGAACAGGATCGACGTGCCAAAATTGTTGCGCTTACCACGGAAGGTTTTCAGACCTGGGATAGCCTGCAGGATGATTTTTTTGAGTTTTATGGACAAGCCTTAAATAAACTGGCTTTTGATGATGTGATTACCCTGATTCATTTACTCAATAAAGTAAATGATGGTCTGAAAAGTATTCATCTGCAAAAAGAGTCGGACCAATAAAAAATAGAAATCTTATTTTTAAATTAAATAGATAAAAAATGAGCCCTTATGAGGCTCATTTTTAACATCATTGTTTAAAATGATCATTATGCTTTTTGTGGGTCATATTGACGATCTTTGATAAAGATCCCAGACACTGCACCACACAAGAAATAGGCACCGCCCATAATCAGGAAGCCCAAGCCAATTGAACCACCACTCGCTGCTGCGCCAATAATCGCAGGCGCAAACATGGCCCCAATACGCCCTGCATTATAAGCACCACCGACTGCTGTACCGCGGATTGACGTCGCAAAGCTTTCAGTCATATAAGTTGCGTTAATTGCATATGGAATACCATAGAGGAAACCAAAGAAAATCAGCAGATAGGCAATATTATCGGGGGTGTTGAACAGCACAATGACCGGTAGAAAAATCGCCGTACCAATCGCGCCAAAAGAGAAAACGGCGCGTCGACCTAAACGGTCTGCAGCAAAACCGGCCAGAACTTTACCAAAAATCATGGCGACATAAGTCCCGATCATATAGCCCGCCATTGATTTAAAGTTCATGTGTAATTCAGATTCTAGATAAGCCGGCATCCAGTTATTTACACCGTAATAGCCAAACTGCAGGAACCCAGCCGTAAAAATCCATAAAATAAACATTTTACGATTCGCAGGATCTGCAAAGATTTCTTTAATGGTACTTTTCTTAACAGGTTGTTTGGTGGTTTCTTCAGCGGGTGCATATAAACGCAGCACCTTGGAGTTATTGGCACGAGGAAATGAACAGATCATTTTTTTCACCAGTCCTGACAATAACAGGTTGGTTAGACCACGGTCACCAGAAGCTGCATTATTATTAATAATAGTCAGATCTTTAGGACCCATATCAATCAAAGCTTCAATCAGTTCGATTGGCTGTCCTGCCAGACCGAAGCCACTGGTCATAATATGTGCACCATCTGGAATCTGCTTCAGTATGGTTTCGATATCCTGTGTGATTTTATTCATTTAATTGCTTCCTAGCATCTTCCTGTCTTTATAAATGTTTGATTAATCAATTAGTCAGCTTTTTGTGGGTCAAATAAACGGTTTTTAATGAAAATCGCCGGGATCAGGCCACAAATAAAATAAGCCACACTCATGATGAGTAGACCTGTACCAATTGATCCACCTTGCGCAAAATAGCCGATAGTTAAAGGTGCCAATACTGCGCCTAGACGGCCAATGTTATAAGCGCCACCTGTAGCTGTACCACGGACTTTGGTAGAGAAACTTTCAGTCATATAAGTCGCGTTAATGCCATATGGAATACCGTAAAGGAATCCGAAAAACAGCATCAGCCATAAGATATTGTCCGGTGTGTTGCCAAAGACAATAATTGGAATAAAGATTGCAGTGCCCATGGTACCGAAAGCAAATACTGCACGACGACCAATTTTATCCGCAATAATGCCTGCGATCACTTTGGTACACATCATGATCAGGAAGGTCCCAATCATATAGGTGGTCATTTCTTTAAATTTAATACCTAAGTCTGATTCCAGATAAGCCGGTAACCAGTTACTTACGCCGTAATAACCAAACTGTAAGAATGCGGTGCTGAACGACCAGAGGATGAACATGCGACGGCTTAAAGCATCGGCAAAGATCATTTTGAAGGTATTCTTCGGCTTTTCCTGCACTATGCCGCTGGCTTTGGCTGCCAATCTTTCTTGACGTGCCTTTAACCAGGCTTGTGGTTCTGGTACCAGGAAGAACATGCCAATCGCAAGAACAATCGGAATAATGGCAATATAGTAAAGATAACGCCAGCCTAGCTCTGGAAGCAGCCATCCTGCAAGTACAGTGGCAACGACTGAACCAAGTGTCCAACCTGTCATTAAGGCAGCAAGTACTGTAGAACGATATTTTGTTGGCACATATTCTGCCATTAGCGTATTACAGGCAATATAGAGGGCACCCAAGCCAATTGCTGAAAAGAATCGCAACCACTTAAATTCTTCATAGCTTTGAGTAAAGCCTAGCCAGAAGGTTAATGAAGAGAATAAAGCGATCGCAATCACAATCACCCGAACTCGTCCAAAGCGGTCACAAGCCCAGCCACCAAAAAAGCCACCAATGGCCATACCAGCAAGTGTCCAGCTACCGAGTGCACCTGCCTGAATACTACTTAAAGAAAATTCTTGTTTGAGGCTGGTTAGACTGTAGGCTAATAGTGCAAGATCTGCACCGTCTACCAATAACGCTAAAAATGAAAAGATAAAAGCCAGAATCCAGACCTTTTTCTTAGGCATATTTTCTTCTGGTAGAAGGTTTTGTTGTGAATTAAGCGTATTCATAATGTCCTTTACACTTTGCTGGCACTCCTGTGCCTTTTAGAAGTTTATGTTTCACCTAATTAATTAAATGAAACATAAAGGGTTTGATTGATCTTTAATTCTGAATCTGACTAGATTTTTAAAATCCATCCCAGAACTGGATTGGCTGACTTCAATAGAAGTCAGCCAAAACAAACTAGCCAGCAATGCTGGCTAGAGGTTGATCTGCATTTAGTTGGAGAATGCAGCAATTCCTGTTTGAGCACGACCTAGAATCAAGGCATGTACATCATGGGTACCTTCATAAGTGTTGACCACTTCCAGATTCACCAGATGACGAGCTACACCAAATTCATCAGAGATCCCGTTACCACCCATCATGTCACGCGCTAAACGGGCAATATCCAGTGCTTTACCACAGTTATTACGTTTGATCAGTGAAGTACCTTCGACTGATGCAATGCCTTCGTCTTTCATACGGCCAAAACGTAATGCTACTTGCAGACCCAACGCAATTTCAGTTTGCATGTCTGCCAGTTTTTTCTGGATCAGCTGATTCGCAGCCAATGGACGACCGAACTGTTTACGGTCCATGGTGTATTGATGCGCTGTATGCCAGCAGAATTCAGCTGCACCCATCGCACCCCAGGCAATGCCATAACGCGCACTGTTCAGACAGGTAAATGGACCTTTTAGACCACGAATTTCCGGGAACGCATTTTCTTCTGGTACAAATACATTATCCATCACGATTTCGCCGGTGATCGAAGCACGTAGGCCAACCTTACCGTGAATCGCTGGTGCAGAAAGCCCTTCCCAGCCTTTTTCTAGAATAAAGCCACGAATATCACCGACATTGCCTTCAGGAGACACTTCTTTTGCCCAAACCACAAAGACATCAGCAATCGGACTGTTGGTAATCCACATTTTCGCGCCCGTCAGACGGTAACCACCATCCACCTTTTTCGCACGGGTAATCATGCTGCCCGGATCTGAACCATGATCTGGTTCAGTCAGACCGAAACAACCGATGTATTCACCGGTCGCCAGTTTTGGCAAATATTTCTGTTTCTGTTCTTCAGAACCAAATTCATTGATTGGCACCATCACAAGAGAACTTTGCACACTGGCCATAGAACGGTAACCTGAATCCACACGTTCTACTTCACGGGCAATCAGACCATAGCTGACATAATTTAAGCCGGCACCGCCGTATTGCTCAGGAATGGTTGGACCCAGCAGACCGAGTTCACCCATTTCACGGAAAATGGTTGGATCAGTTTTTTCATGGCGGAACTGTTCTAGTACACGTGGCATCAGCTTGTCCTGACAGTAAGCATGCGCGCTGTCACGGATCATGCGTTCTTCTTCAGTCAGTTGCTGTTCCAGTAAAAATGGATCTTGCCAGTCAAATCTAATTCTTGTGCTCATTAATATTTCCAATATTCTAAAATCTGCTGCTTAAGCGGTCGCTTGTTTAATCATTTCACGTGCGATGATGATTTGCTGGATTTGAGTAGTACCTTCATACAGACGGAATAAACGCACATCACGGTAGAAACGTTCAATTGAATATTCACTGATATAGCCTGCGCCACCATGAATTTGCAGACAGCGATCCGCTACACGGCCACACATTTCAGTGGCAAACATTTTCGCGCATGAAGATTCAGTGGTCACATTCTTACCTTCGTCACGCAGACGAGCAGCATCTAGAACCATACATTTCGCTGCATAAATCTCAGCTTTAGAGTCTGCCAGCATGCCTTGGATGAGTTGGAAATTCGCAATTGGTTGACCGAACTGCTTACGTTCCACTGCATAATTTAAAGCGTCTTCCAGCATACGCTCTGCCATACCTACGCTATAGCCAGCAATGTGCAGACGGCCTTTATCCAGGACACGCATTGCAGTTTTAAAGCCAATGCCTTCAACACCACCGATCAACTGATCTTTATGAACTTTACAGTTGTCAAAAATCACGTCACAAGTGTATGAACCGTGTTGACCCATTTTTTTATCAATTTTGCCCAGACTTAGGCCCGGTGTATTCGCTTCTACCAGGAATGCAGAAATGCCGCTTGCACCTTTGATATCAGGATTGGTACGCGCCATCACCGTAAATGTCGTTGCACGCGGTGCATTGGTAATAAAACGTTTGGTACCGTTTAAAATATAGTAATCCCCATCTTTAACCGCGCTGGTTTTTAAAGATGCAGCATCTGAACCTGAATCCGGCTCAGTTAAACAGAATGAACCAATGATTTCACCAGTCGCATAACGTGGCAGGTATTTCTGTTTTTGCTCTTCTGTACCGTCAATCACGATCCCGCTTGAACCGATCCCGTTATTGGTCCCGATCAAAGAACGGAATGCAGCCGATGTACGGCCTAATTCCATTGCGACCAGAATTTCCTCTTCCATGGTGATACCTAAACCGCCGTATTCCTCTGGAATAGTTAGGCCAAACAGACCCAATTCTTTCATCTGCTCGACAATACGCTCAGGAATCGCGTTACTTTCTTCAACTTCATGTTCTAAAGGGACTAGTTCATTTTTGACAAAGTTACGAATAGTCGAAAGAAGTTGCTCGAGCATTTCCGGATCGCGAATCATAGGGATCTCCATCTTATTTAGTTCATCTGGGTAAATTCCTTTACCCTTTAATTTTAGTTTCGTAATACGAAATAAATAATCATAAAAATTCATTTTGAGCAAGAAAAATTATTAAAAATTTTATTTTTTAAGCAAAAAAGCAAATTTTTCTAGCTTTAATTAAAAATTATAGTTAGAATTTTATTTCACAATGCGAAATTTTTAGATTGTTAGTAGATTTAGAAAAGAGTTAGATGATCTGAATCAGATCATAATTGATTCTATAAAAGCGCAGCGAGATAAAAATGTTTCAATTAAATCGTGCTGATGATTCTCGTTTTGATTGGCTCCATTTTCCTGAAATTTTATCTGGCTAACTTTAAATTTTCTAAAGATACTTAAAGATCATTACAGGTCTCAAAAACCTGTAAATTCTGCATCGTTTTTAGCTGAATAGCGCTAATTAACTTAAATACAGATAAAGTGAGCACTTTTTTATTTATTTTTATCATTAATAGAAGTGTTTTATTTTGTATCGTGAAATTTAATTGCTATCATATTTATTAATTTACCTTTAATTGCTCTGACCATGACAAAAAATAAAACTGGCGAAATACCTAATTTTGATGAGATCCGTTTAGATCCGATTTCACATATTCATAGAGAAAATAACCCACAATTTATCGCGTCTATTGCACGTGGTTTAGAAATCCTCAGATGTTTTTCCGCAACGAATCAATTACTGGGCAACCAGGAAATTGCACAACTCACTAATCTGCCAAAACCGACTGTTGCCCGGATCACCAGCACGCTGGTTTCTTTAGGTTATCTAAAACAGTTACCGAATACGACCAAATACCTGTTGGACGTTGGTGTATTGGCTCTGGGTTATGCGGCGCTCAGCAATATTTCGGCACGTACACAGGCTTATCCATTTATGGAAGAAATGTCACGTTATGCGCAAGCGCCTGTCGCCATGGCAACACGTGATCGTCTGAGCATGATTTATTTGGAAGTCGTTCACACAGAGTCTACTTTGACCATGCGTCGTCCAGTTGGCTCTACCCTGCCTATTCATAGTAGTGCGATGGGTCGTGCCTGTCTGGCTGCGATGGAAGTTAAAGAACGTGAGTATCTGTTTGATGCCATCAAGAAAAGAAATGAAGATCAGTGGCCAACCATTAAGCGTAATTTAGAACGTGCTATTCGTGATTATCAGGATTATGGCTATTGCTTATCTCTCGGTGATTGGGCCAAAGATGTGAACTCTGTCGCAGTACCTTTAATTCACCCTAAACATGGTATTTTGACCTTTAACTGTGGTGCCCCAACTTATTTACTCAATCAGGAAAAACTGGAAAATGAAATCGGTCCTCGTCTGATTCATATGGTTAATAACATTTCCCTGACTTTAAATAATATTTAAGCTGTTATTTAAGATTTAAATGGGCGGCAATGATCGCCCTTTATTTTTTCTTTTTTAAATTACTTCTAAAATTTTAGAGCAATAGAAAAATAGCCCATTCTAAGATGGGCTATTTTTTTAAAGATTTAAAGACTAGCAAAGTCAGCTAATCATCTTCACTTACTACGCTGCTACAAACTTGGCACGCGCTGCATGGAGTTTCTTGTAACTATCAATTAAACGTAGATGACGATCCAGACCTTCAAGCTGCATATTGGTTTCAGCTAAACCGTAGAAACGTACTGTGCCTTCTACTGAACCGAGGACTGCATCCATACGGGCATCGCCAAACATACGACGGAAGTTGTGTTCATAGTCTTCCAGTTCCATTTCATCATCCAGAATGACTTCAAGCACTACATTCATGCACTGATAGAACAGGCCACGTTCAACCGTGTTGGTATTGTATTGCAGGAACTGCTCAACCAGATCTTTAGCTTCTTCAAATTGCTGTAACGCCAGATAGATCAGCAGTTTTAGTTCCAGAATGGTTAACTGACCCCATTCGGTATTTTCGTCAAATTCAATCCCGATCAGGGTACGGATCTCGGTGTAATCATCTTCATCTGCTTCTTCCAGACGTTCAACCAGAGCTCCCAGCTGTTCATCATCCAGACGATGCAAGTTCAGGATATCTTCACGATATAAAAGCGCCTTATTAGTGTTATCCCAAACTAGATCTTCCACCAGATAAATTTCAGAATAACCCGGCACTAGAATACGACAAGCGGTTGCACCTAAATGCTGATAGACCGCCATATAAACTTCGTGGCCCATCTCTTCCAGAATGGTAAACAATTCCTGCGCTTCATCGGCATTTGAGTTTTGGCCATTATTGGTGAAATCCCACTCAACAAAATCATAGTCAGATTTTGCACTGAAGAAACGCCAAGACACGACACCACTTGAGTCAATAAAGTGCTCAACGAAGTTATTTGGCTCAGTAACTGCATTTGAACTGAAGGTTGGTTTTGGCAGATCATTCAGGCCTTCAAAACTACGGCCTTGTAACAGTTCAGTCAGACTACGCTCTAAAGCGACTTCAAAGTTTGGATGGGCACCAAATGAAGCAAAGACACCACCCGTACGCGGGTTCATCAAGGTCACGCACATCACCGGGAACTGACCGCCTAAAGAAGCATCTTTGACCAGTACTGGAAAGCCTTGTTCTTCCAAGCCTTTAATACCTTCAACAATTTTCGGATATTTTGCCAATACGTGTTCAGGGACATCTGGAAGTGCCAGTTCGCCTTCCAGAATTTCGCGTTTAACCGCACGTTCGAAAATTTCAGACAGACATTGCACTTGAGCTTCAGCCAAAGTATTGCCCGCGCTCATACCATTACTGAGGTATAGATTTTCAATCAGATTCGATGGGAAATATACAGTTTCACCATCAGACTGACGTACAAATGGCAATGAACAGATACCGCGTGCTTTATTGCCCGAGTTGGTGTCATACAGATGAGTACCTAGTAACTCATCTTCAGGATCATAAATTTCACGGGTATGTTCATCTAAAACTTCGGCTGGCAGTTCACCATTTGGACCTGGCTGGAACCATTTTTCATCCGGATAATGCACAAATTCTGCATTGGCAATATCTTCACCCCAGAACTGGTCGTTATAGAAGAAGTTACAGTTCAGACGTTCAATGAATTCACCCAGTGCAGACGCCAGCGCACTTTCTTTGGTTGAACCTTTACCATTGGTAAAGCACATTGGTGACTGAGCATCACGAATATGCAGTGACCAGACATTCGGTACGATATTACGCCAAGATGCAATTTCAATCTTCATGCCGAGTCCTGCCAGAATCGCAGACATATTGGCAATGGTTTCTTCAAGTGGTAAGTCTTTACCCGGAATACAGGTCTGGCTGTCTGAAGCCAGATTTGGCATCAACAAAGCCTGCGCATCGGCATCAATGCTTTCAACTTCTTCAATAACAAATTCAGGACCGGTTTGAATGACTTTTTTGACGGTACAACGGTCGATCGAACGCAAAATCCCCTGACGGTCTTTTTCAGAGATATCAGCCGGTAGCTCGACCTGAATTTTAAAAATCTGTTTGTAGCGGTTTTCAGGATCGACGATATTGTTTTGGGACAGACGGATATTATCGGTGGGAATGTCACGCGCTGCACAATAAACTTTAACGAAATACGCCGCACACAGCGCAGATGAAGCCAGAAAATAATCAAATGGACCTGGCGCAGAACCATCACCTTTATAGCGAATCGGCTGATCGGCGATTACCGTGAAGTCATCGAACTTGGCTTCTTGACGAAGATTATCGAGATAATTGACCTTAATTTCCATGTGGATACCTAAATATTCTTATGTGCCGCCACGGACAGATAAGATGCTAAATCTGAATATACAAGCCGAATCACGGAGGAGAATTTGACTCAAAAATAAAAATAACCCGGGTTAAACCTTCAACCAGTTAGTTTCAGGATAAGCTCGAGTAAGAATGGGCGCTATTATAGAATCATTTTATGAAATTGATAATGTTTGCTCGAATTTCCTGCAGATTTATCAAAATATCTGTTAATTAAATATTCAGAAAATCTGGCTTTAAGCCGGGAACAGGCTGTTTTTATTGATACTTGCTGTTCCCGACTGGATTTCATGGACTGCGAAATGCATATTTTAAATCAGATCAAGATCCAAATTAAAAGTCATAGCCAATGCCAAACACAGCGAGATCGCGCTGCTTATCACCGAAACGGTCGTAACCACCGAAGATATAATCACCAGACAAGGTCAATTTCGGCGCAACTTCATAACTTAATCCAGCAGTTGCATAACGGAAAGCATGCTGTTTTGTGGTATTACCTAGCTCATTACCTTCATATTTACCTTCATCATTAAAATAACCACCTGCTGCACCGACATGTGCACCAAGCTTGTCATTAATCTGATGGGTTAAATCCAAGGTATAAAAAGTATCGCCCTGATTGGCATAGGCCACATCATATAAATAGGTCGACACACCCGCTGTAACACTGGTCTTGTCATTCAGTGCACGACTTACATTCAAACCTAATTCATTTGAAGTGGTATGGCTGCCACCCGGATAATAATAGGTCGCATCCCAAAAATTCCAGTCGTAGTTTTCACTGCTATAGGTATAGCCCACGATAAAATCATGTTCGACTTTATCACGGCGATGTGATTTCTTGCCTTCCAGTTCTGGGTAGGAATAACCTAAGGTTGAGCCCCAGTAACCGACATAAAAATTACCATAAGCCAGATTCAGCGCTGCCTGTAAGGCAACGTCATCATTTTCTGGTGCATTGGTCAGACCACGGGAGATGTATTTAGAAACTACACTGATGTTTCCACTGGTTTCAATTTTTTTTGCGTCTGCATCATCTGCAAAACAATAAACACTAGAAACAGCAGCACAGCCGAAAAGGACTGTTTGTTTGAAAATTCTCATAAAATATAAATTATATTAAGCAAAGAATGGATAACACTGAAACCAATTACAGCCCTATCCAGCTTTGGGTAAAAATAAATTCCGCTATATTCCTTGATGCAACAAGCGACAAGAATATAGCCATGACTTAAGCGCGTGGGGCCCGGTAGAAAGGCGCTGTAGAAGCAGGTAATGCCTGCTTGCCACGGATATGATCTGCAAGCTTTTCAGCCATCATGATCGTGGTTGCATTGAGGTTACCTGTAATAATGAGCGGCATAATTGAAGCATCGATGACACGCAGGCCTTGCATCTCATGCACACGCCCATAACCATCGACAACTGCCATATCATCCTCACCCATTTTACAGCTACAGGACGGATGATACGCTGTTTCTGCATGATTACGAACAAATTCATCAATTTCTGCATCACTTTGCAGATTTTTGCCCGGACTGATTTCTTCACCACGATATGGATCCAAGGCTGGCTGATGCATAATTTCACGGGTAATGCGGATGGCATCACGGAATTCACGCCAGTCCTGTTCGGTACTCATATAGTTGAACAAAATACTTGGATGCTCAAACGGATCTTTGGATTTCAGACGAACTCGGCCACGAGATGGTGAACGCATGGAACCGACATGGGCCTGGAAGCCGTGCTCATGGATAGCATTGGTCCCATTATAGTTAATCGCCACTGGCAGGAAGTGATACTGGATATTTGGCCATTCGAACTCATCCGAAGAACGGATAAAGCCCCCCGCTTCAAACTGGTTGCTGGCACCAATGCCTTTGCCCAGGAATAACCATTCTGCGCCAATCATGGGTTGGTTATACCATTTCAATGCCGGATATAAGCTGACCGGTTTTTTGCACTTATATTGTAAGTACATTTCCAGATGGTCTTGCAGGTTTTCACCCACACCCGGCAGGTCCTGAACCACCGGAATATCCAGACTTTTTAACAATTCAGCCGGACCTATACCAGAGCGTTGCAGGATTTGTGGAGATGCAATTGCACCTGCACATAATAGAACTTCACGATCTACAAAGACCTGAATCGGCTGTAAGGTATTTTGGCCTTCAAAATATTCCACGCCAATGGCCTGATTACGATTAAACAGAATCCGGTTGGTCATGGCATGGGTAATAATGGTGAGATTATCCCGGCCTTTGGCCATATCCAGATAACCACGTGCCGTACTGGAGCGACGGCCTTGTGGTGTCACAGTACGATCCATCGGGCCGAAGCCTTCCTGCTGATAGCCATTCAGGTCATCGGTACGTGGATAACCTGCCTGCACTCCAGCTTCGACCATGGCATGAAACAGCTCATTATTACCATTCTTAGGTGTTGCGACTGAAACCGGACCTGAATCGCCGTGATAGTCATTGCCGCCAATATCGCGGGTTTCAGCTTTTTTGTAATAGGGTAGACACTGCGCATAGTTCCAGTGTTCCAGACCTTTAAAGCTGGCCCACTGTTCCAGATCCATAGCATTACCACGGATATAGCACATGCCGTTAATCAGTGAAGATCCGCCCAGACCTTTACCACGGCCGCATTCCATACGGCGATTGTTCATGTGGGGTTCTGGATCGGTCAGATAGGCCCAGTTATAACGGCGGCCTTGTAATGGATAAGCTAAAGCAGCCGGCATCTGGGTTCTAAAATCCAGACGATAGTCCGGGCCACCTGCCTCAAGTAATAGCACCTTAGTATCTGGGTCTTCAGTTAAACGCGCTGCCAGAACATTACCCGCAGAGCCCGCACCGATAATAATATAGTCGTAATTCATCAAATCCCCCTTATGCGCTAAATACAGACTGGAAAGGACTGAGTTCGACCTGAACCGATTTGGTCTGGGTGTAGTGCTGCAAAGTGACTAGACCATTTTCACGTCCGACACCGGAATGCTTATAGCCACCGACCGGCATTTCTGCAGGTGATTCACCCCAGGTATTAATCCAGCAGATACCTGCTTCTACCTGATGAATAATTCGGTGTGCACGGGCCAAGTCTGGTGTGACGACACCTGCGGCCAGACCATAATCGGTGTCATTGGCACGACGAATGGCTTCTTGCTCGGTGTCATAACTCAGGATACTCATGACAGGACCGAAGATTTCTTCACGCACAATGGTCATGTCATCGCGGCAGTCGGTAAATACGGTTGGCAGGACATAAGCCCCTTGGGCAAACTGTTCATCCTCAGC
Organism: Acinetobacter sp. GFQ9D191M; assembly: GCF_011174875.1. Taxonomy (NCBI): domain Bacteria; kingdom Pseudomonadati; phylum Pseudomonadota; class Gammaproteobacteria; order Moraxellales; family Moraxellaceae; genus Acinetobacter; species Acinetobacter sp. GFQ9D191M. The sequence goes on along the minus strand of NZ_JAALGV010000064.1, from coordinate 18,484 downwards.
ACGGCCGCCGCCACATAATAGGCGTGCCCCTTCTATCTTGCCTTTTTCGATATAGCCCAGCACTTTTTCCATATGCTCAAAGCTGGACACTGGGCCGAAATTGGTTTCAGGATCGAGAGGATCACCCATACGGATATGTTCAACACGCTGCAAAATCTTTTCTTCAAATTCTGCTTTCAATGCCAAAGGTACAAAAACGCGAGTACCGTTGGTACACACCTGACCGGAGCTATAGAAGTTGGCCATCATGGCAATATCAGCCGCCAGATCCAGATCGGCATCTTCACAGATAATCAGCGGAGACTTACCGCCCAGCTCCATAGTGACTTCTTTCAAACTAGAATTGGCAGCTTGCGCCATAACTTTTTTGCCGGTAGAAACGCCACCAGTGAACGACACTTTGGCAATATCAGGATGCGAAGTCAGATAACCCCCAATTTCACCACTGCCGGTAACCACATTAAAGACACCATGCGGTACACCGGCTTCAGTATAAATTTCTGCCAGTTTCAGCGCAGTTAAAGGGGTAACTTCACTGGCTTTGAAAATCATGGCATTGCCTGCAGCGAGTGCCGGTGCAGATTTCCACAATGCGATCTGAATCGGATAATTCCATGCGCCAATTCCAGCGACAACACCCAAAGGTTCACGGCGAGTATAGACAAAGGAACTGCTTCTCAGCGGGATTTGCTGGCCTTCAAGAACCGGTAGAATCCCCGCATAATATTCGAGTACATCTGCACCTGTCGTAATATCAACAGTCGATGTTTCACTAAAGGCTTTACCGCTGTCCAGGCTTTCTAATTTTGCCAGCTCATCATTACGTTCTCTTAAAATGGCGACTGCCTTATTTAAGATGCGCGAACGTTGAATCGCGGTCATTTCTGCCCAGACTTTTTGCCCTTGTTGTGCAGATTCAACCGCACGATCGATATCATTTTTTGAACAGACCTGCACTTCAGCCAGGACTTCGCCTGTTGCAGGGTTAATAGTTTGAAACGTGCTATTGGACGTTGCATCGACATATTGTCCATGGATATAAGGACGTTGCAGTTTGAATGTTGTCAATGGAATTCCCTCGCAGATTGTTTATTTGAGTTGTTGCCGGATATATTCACTACACAGTTCAATCGGCAGTTCTGGATCAATTTCGCCACTTACTAAAGCACCTCTTAGCCAGAATCCATCAATGAGTGCAGCCAGACCTTGTGCTGCCTTCTCAGCTTGATCCTTACTCAGCTTTTTCATGAATTCATATTTAAGATTGGAATGTAAGCGGTAATGGTTTATTTGCTGTAAACGATGTAAATCAGGCTGGTGCAGACTGCTGGCCCAAAAAGCCAACCACACCTTCATGGCCGCTTTATCCGTTTGTGGAGCAGTAAAATTGCCACGCACAATCGCCAGTAAGCGTTGTTCAGGAGCGTCATTCACCTGTGACTTGATTTCAGCAACAGACTTACCTAATTGCTGCAATAAGTAACGCATTGTGGCTTCAATTAACCCATTTTTACCTTGAAAATAATGACTTATGATGCCGGTTGAGACACCTGCCCTCTGAGCAATCTGACTAATTGAAGCTTCTGCAAAACCTAGCTCATTCACTGCAGCTAAGGTGGCATCGATCAGTTGCTGACGACGGATCGGTTGCATACCAACTTTTGGCATAGGACTAACCTGAATAACGGATGTAGCAATAAAAAATCATTCTGCTAAAGCAAATAGCTGAATGATGTAACAATTCATAAACGCTTTTTTAATTGAACGTTCAATTAATAAAAATTATAGTGCCAGCTCACCCTTGATGTACAGCGCAGTTTGTTTTGGATTTGCAAAAGTTTGTAATTCACGAAAACAAGGAAGCTTTAGGGCCAGTTTTTGCTTTTAAATCACACTGCACTGTAGATCATCCGGCAACAAAAACGATGGTCAGAGATTTATGCAAAAGAAAAACGAAGAGGTGCAAGATAGTCTGAATAAGGTAGTCTTTTATTGTTCGGCGACGCTTATTCTGCTGTTTTCTATCATCACGATTTTATTTAATGAACAAGCCAATCTAGTCATTATTAATATTTTAAACTGGGTCAGTAGTACCTTTAGCTGGTATTACCTGCTGGCGGCAACGCTGTATCTGGTTTTTATTGTCTTTATCGCCTGCTCACGTTATGGCGAAATCAAGCTTGGTCCCAAACATTCTAAACCCGAATTCAGCCTGCTGAGCTGGTCGGCCATGCTGTTCTCAGCCGGGATCGGGATTGACTTGATGTTCTTCTCGGTCGCTGAACCCCTGTCGCACTATATGAGTCCACCAGTCGGTGAAGCTGAAACCTTTGAAGCCGCGCGTCAGTCCATGGTCTGGACCCTGTTTCACTATGGTCTGACTGGCTGGAGCATGTACGCGCTGATTGGGGTTGCGTTGGGATATTTCAGTTATCGCTATAATTTACCACTGACAATTCGCTCTGCGCTTTATCCTATATTTGGAAAAAGAATTAATGGCCCGATCGGCCATACGGTGGATACGGCTGCAGTACTCGGTACGATTTTTGGTATTGCCACCACCTGCGGTATTGGTGTGGTTCAGCTAAATTACGGTCTGCATGTCCTGTTTGGCTTGCCGGAAAATATCTGGATTCAAACTGCATTAATTGGTGTTGCAGTCATTATTACTATTATTTCCGTCACTGCGGGTGTCAATAAAGGTATTCGGGTTCTGTCTGAAATTAATATCTATGTATCAATCGGGTTGCTGCTCTTTATTCTCTTTATGGGAAATACAGAGTTTTTATTAGCGGCTCTAATTCAGAATTTTGGTGATTATCTCAGCCAGTTCCCGAAACTCTCTTTAAGCAGTTTTCCTTTTGAGCAGCCTAAAGAATGGATGAATAGCTGGACCCTGTTCTTCTGGGCATGGTGGATTGCTTGGTCGCCGTTTGTAGGTCTGTTCCTGGCACGTATTTCCCGTGGTCGTACTATTCGTGAATTTGTCACCGGGACTTTGGTTATTCCTCTGTTATTTACCCTCACTTGGTTGTCTATTTTCGGTAACAGTGCTTTATACAGCGTGATTTTTGATGGTAATACTCAGCTTGCGACAACTGTTTTAGAAAATCCGGCACATGGTTTTTATGACCTGCTGGCACAGTATCCAGGTTTCACATTTCTCGCAGGTGTCGCCACCATTACAGGTTTGCTGTTCTATGTGACTTCAGCGGATTCAGGGGCATTGGTATTGGGGAACTTCACCACTAAATTCACTAATATTGAGCATGATTCACCGCGCTGGCTCAGTGTGTTCTGGGCCATTGCTATCGGTTTGCTAACTTTGGCAATGCTCATGGCGAATGGCGTGACAGCATTGCAAAACACCACCATTATTATGGGCTTACCTTTTAGTTTCGTGATCTTCTTTGTCATGGCCGGTTTGTATAAATCCTTGCGGCTTGAGGATTTCCGTCAGGCCAGTACCAGTCTGAATGCTGCACCAGTCGTCGGTAATGTTGACATCTTTAACTGGAAGAAACGTCTGAGCCGGGTGATGTTGCATCCAAGCCTTTCACAGACTCGCGCCATGCTGGATGACGTCTGCAAGCCGGCCATTGAGGCAGTTGCGACTGAGTTAACCGATAAGGGTATTCAAGTGAATATTCAGGAAAAACCGCTTGAGGAAGAACCTGAACTGTATCATCTGGATCTCACCATTCAGCTGGATGAAGAAGAAAACTTTGTCTATCAAATCTGGCCAGTACGTTATGCCACACCGAACTTTAGTTCACGCGGTAAACGAACTAGACGCTATTACTATCGTCTGGAAAGCTACCTGTTTGAAGGCTCTCAGGGTAATGATCTGGTCGGTTATAGCAAGGAACAAGTCATTAACGACATTCTAGATAAATATGAACGTCATATGATGTATCTGCACATCAACCGGATCAGTCCGGGTAAACGTCCACTTTTCCCTGATCGTGAAATCTAGGATCACTCAACTACGGAAGGATTGAATGATGTCAGCAAGTTTAAATGCCTTTGCCCTGTTTTTTTCGTTACTCAATCCATTTTTGATGAGTATCTATATGCTCGGAATTATTCGTAATTCCGAAGCAAAGGTCTTCAATATGGCATTGATTCAGGGCAGCCTGATCAGCTTTATTGTTTTCATCATTTTTGCGAAAACTGGCGAAGCCTTCTTCAATGAAGTGCTACATGCTCGCTTTGAATCCTTCCAGATTTTTGGTGGTCTGATTTTTCTGGTGATTGGTTATCGCTATGTCTTTGAAGGTGCGGATACCATTGGGGTGATGCGGGGTGCGCCGAATCATCTGGCGGGTACGATTGCCATGCCTTTTATGATCGGTCCCGGCACCATTTCGGCTTCCGTGATTACCGGGATTCAGCTCAGTTTAATGCAAACCATTCTGGTGATTTTCTTTACCCTGTTTCTGACCTGTAGCTTGCTAATTCTGATGAAATACCTGCATGATCATTTACAGCATAAATATTCCAACTACATTGACCTGTATGTCGATATTGTCGGTCGTGTTGCAGCACTGTTAATCGGAACCATCGCCATTGATATGATTGTGACAGGTGTCAGTGGAATTCTGGAAGGCTAGTTTTATATAAGCTGACAATAAAAAAAGCGGGCAAAAATGCCCGCTTTTTTATGAAGTGATGATTTTAAAATTTAAACGACACGCCTGCATAAGTCGAGAAGCCTTCACCCGGTGAAGATCGTGCTAGATCTGCACCTTTGTCGTCATAGCCTGGAATTACCACTGCTGCATATTTTTCATCGGTGATATTCTTGAAGTTAACCCAGGCACTCCATGACTGATCTTCTGGTGCATATCCCAGATCAATACCCCAGATCTGATAATCATCACTGAAGCGGCTATTGGCATAATCATGTGCCATTTTCGATGCATATTCAGTATTTAGCCCCACATAAAGACCGTTATTGAAGGCATAATTGAGCTGCGCCTGATAAAGGTGTTTTGGAATTCCCGGCAACTGGTTTTTACCAAATAAAGGATCGTTTTTATATTGGAAATCACTCAAGGTATAAGCCTGTCGTAGGCGAAGCTCGCCCTGCTGCGATACATACAATGGTGTATCCAGACTGAGTTCTACACCTTGATGAAGGGTTGGAGTTGCATTGGATTCTACAGCAATTGGTTCAGAAGGTCGTTCCGATCCATCCTCATAGGTTTTGATCAACTCTGAGGTTAATAACTCGTTTTTAACTTTGGAATAATAGTAGCTCAGTGCCCAATCACCCCAGGCTGATTGGCCCCGGCCACCCAGTTCTAAAGTATTTGCAGTTTGCGTGTCCAGATAAATAGGTTCACGTACCCGCCCTGAAGCGACACCAGTGTCAAAATAGTATGGCGAAGACCATGCCATCGCCCATGGATGTGCCGGTTCAATACTACGGCTTAAATTGGCAAACCATTGTAATGTTTCATTTGGCTGATAAGTCAGGCCAATACGCGGGGCGAAATTCCATTCATAGCGGCTAACTTCAGGACTAGCCACAGGATAAGTCACTTCACTCTCACGGTGGGTATAGGCTGCTGCCAATCCTAGATCAAGCTTAAACTGATCATTCAACTGAGTTTCCTGATCAAATTGCAGCACATTGTCTGAACCACGATAAGTATAACGGCGTGTTACGGTATCTGCCGGATAAAGCGTGCCATCAATTGTAGTATCGCGTCGAATTGTTTCGGTTACACCACTATTTGGACGGTGCGTGGTACTTCGAAAAGCAACTTTTCCTTGATGTTCAAGACCGAATAACTGATAAGGTTTCTCATACTGAACCCGCGCACTAATATCCTCATAATCGACATTGGTACGATAACTACTTTCACGTAGATCCAATGGATAATGGTGATAAGCCAGACTACCGGTCAGTTTGGCATCATCCTGCAAGTTCCAGGTGGTAGTATTTGCCAGCCAGGTACTGCCCGGTTGAATCCGCTTGGCATCTACAGCCAGATTAAAATCATTGGCTGCTTCAGGATTATTCTTGAGCTGTTCCTGGGTAATGCGCCCTGGCGTTAAATGTTTGCTTTCACGGTAACGGGCATAAAAGCGGGTCTCAATATCTGGACTGATCTGATAACCCAGATTAAAAGCTAGACCTTTACCATCACCTTCGGCATGATCCTGAATCCCATCAAACTGTGAACCCGTTACTGTCAGATAGTAATCTAACTTATCGAGTTGTCGGCCAGTACTAAACTGGTATTTCTGATAGCCATGGCTACCCGTTTCATATTTTAATTCAGAGCCATTCTGCTCTGCACCAGTCTTACTTTTATAATTAACTGTTCCACCTAAGGACAATCCGCCCTGTTTTAAACCATTGGCACCACGGTACACCTCAACATGATCAATCCACCATGGTTCAAGCAGTTCATAAGCTGTACCACCCGGTCCGGTAAAGGGAATATCATCGATCATGACATAAGTTCCGGATGCATGTGCACCAGAAGTACGGTTAATGCCAGAACCACGGATAGAAATTTTGGCTCCTTCATTGCCCGGCGATTGGGCATAAATACCGGGCTGGAGACGGAAGACGTCAGCAGTGGTTCCCAGACGCTGATGTTCTAACTGCTGATCTGAAATAAAGTTGGTTCCTCCCGAAACGCTGGCAAGTTCGGCCTCAGTCTGTTTCTGAGAATTTGTATTTTGCTCAGTGGTCACCACAATAGTGTCCAGCTGCTGAACACTATCCTGTGCTAGCGTAGTTTCAGCATAAAGATGGCCTGAAAATGCCGACAGTATCATCAGGCTAAGCGGATTTTTCTTGAGAGGAATTTTTGTCATATTCATGGCGAATTTATACAATCCTGTATAAGTGATCCTGATCTGCTTTAGGACTTGGCTTAAAATTTAAGCTGTAGCATAAATGAAGCATGCAAAATTAAGCAGATATTTTCTGCCAAAATATCTGACTGGTGCGGCAATATTTTTAATTTATTCTATACAAATAATCTGTCAGTACTTTGCAAGATCACAGATAGATTCAAACAATTTCTGACATCTAATTTATTAAGTATTTGTAATTTATAGATATGTATTTTTTTCTTGCAACCATCTTATTCTAGTTGGCAAAAAGTGATTTAAATTAAAAATTTTGAAGATATAAACAATATTCTGATTCATCAAGATCAGTTTAATAGACAGGTTTTTAAACCAAAATCTAAGTTATAACTAGAAAATAGAATTCTTATTTTTTGAACTATGGCTTGTAAATTTCAGCTCCAAAAAAGAAACCCTCCTGCTGGAGAGTTTCTTCATGTATTTTGGCTATTATTATTTAGAGGCATTTTCGATTACTTGTACTTGTAATGGTGCAACTTGCCGGGTTTCGGCTGATTTTTTCTTGGTTTTGATTTCTGCCACTTTGGCCAGAGTTTTCTCGGTAAAGCGTAAACCACCGTCTTCTGCCATCACATTACCCGCCATTAAAAGACTGCCTATTACTAGCAGTGATGGTATAAGTTGTAATTTCATGTTTATTCCACCTTTTTATTTTATAGTGGATTAAAAATAAGCAATTATTATTCCAATATTTTTATATTCTTATTCGCCTTAAAACTCCTTATTTTAGTGCGCTTATTTCAAGAACGCTTTATTTTAGTCAGGTTAATTCTGCTTTCTAAGTTCTTCTGCACTATTTTTATGACACTTTTAACCTGATCTCCTAATTTTTTGCACCAAATTGCATGGTATGTTTTTTGCATAAGTCTTCATGGAATATTCCCCGATGTACTAGCTAAAAATCTTGCATGTCTAAATTACGAATTGCCCTGATTGATGATGATCCAGAACGCGCTGAATTTATTCAGGCTTCTTTGCTTGCGCATGATTTTCTTGTAGTGGCCTGTGTCATTCTGAATGACCTCAACATTGTTGATATCAAAAGCCTGCATGCCGATGTCATTCTGTTAAATATGGATCATCCTCATCGCGATATTATTGAAAGCTGCGTGAGTCAGTATGAATTACCTACGGTTCTGTTTACCCAAAATTCCAACAAGGACACCATCAGAAATGCCATTGATGCCGGCGTCACGGCATATATTGTGGACGGGATCGATCCGACCAAACTGGAAAATATTCTGGAAATATCGATTGAACAATTTCAGAAACATAAAAAACTGTTACATGACCTGAAGGAAACTCAGGAAAAATTAAGTGATCGCAGGGATATTGATAAAGCCAAAGTCCTGCTGATACAGCTGCATGGACTGAGCGAAGAAGAAGCATTTGCCCTATTGCGAAAAAATGCCATGAGTCACCGAATTACCATTGGCGATATGGCAAGGCGCTTACTTGATGCACAAAAACTGTTATCTGGCCAATAAGGAGCATTCAATGACAACATTAGAAAAAACAGAACTCAATATTGGCTATATTCCACTGCTTGATTGTGTTGCCATTCTTTGGGCGGAGCGCCAAGGTTATTTTACTGAACAGGGTTTAAAGGTAAATCTGATCCGTGAAGCCTCCTGGTCCAGCTTACGCGACCGCCTAGCCTATGGATTTCTGGATGCAGCCCATTGCCTGTCTGCCATGCTTCCCGCGGCTGCTTTGGGCGCAGACCAGTTACAAGTCGCTTTGCAGACTCCATTAGTACTCAGTATCAATCAGGCATTTATCAGCTTAAGACAGGATCTGTGTTATGAACTGGGCATTCAGCCTGAAGATAATGAACAGATCACGTCGCAAAAGCTGGTCAGTGCCTTAAAGCAGCAACACAAGGTAGGTCTGGCTCATGTTTATAAATATTCCATTCATCATTACTGTTTAAGAGAATGGCTGGCCTTAAGTGATCCGCAATATGCCAAAAATATATTGCTCAAGACCTCACCACCCCCTTTGATGGTCAAAGGGATCGCAGCACAGATTTTTGATGGTTTTTGTGTGGGTGAACCTTGGAATATTCAGGCCAAGCTTGAAGGTTATAGCCTGATTGTTGCAGCCAGTCAGAATGTCATTCCTAAAGTGGCAGACAAAGTGCTGGCAATAACTCAGGAATGGGGTGAGTTGCATCCACTGACTGTAGAGGCCTTAGTTTCAGCTGTAAAAAAAGCCCAGATGGATTTAAAGCATGCTACGGATCTTTCTGAAGTTTGGGACATGCTGATCGATTATCAGATTATCCAGTTTGAATGTTCAGCTTCTCGACACGTTTATGACTTCCATAAGATTCAGAATATTATCCGTAACCTTGCAGGTGAAAATGTTGAGCCTCAATTCACCGATTTTATCTGGTTATTGGGGCAGATGGAAAAATGGGAAAATATTGATCTGTCTGCAGATGATCAGCGACAGATTGCCCAATCCTGTATTTATCAGCAAGAATCCACGACTGTATAAATTATAAATTTATAAACTTCCAATAAAAAACCCAGAAATTTCTGGGTTTTTTATTTACTGCTGATTTAGCTGAACGCTTGCTGTAAATCCAATTGCATGAATTTCTGCAAGGATAATTTTCCAGCAATCATCTGATTGATGAATTGTGACATTTCATCATACAAGGTCTCATATAGCTGCGGTTCTAATGCCATATGTCTTAACTGGATCTGTAAATGCATCAACAGTTCCTGCTGCTCGCATTCACCCTGTTCCAGAGCATAGATATAACCCAACACTGCACCTTTTAAAACCACATCAAATGGCAAGCTATATTTAAGCAAGGTCAATAATGAACCCATAACCCGTTCATTGTGTTTCAGCTTTCTTAAGGGTTCACGCCCTACACGTGCACATGGGTCCTGATAAGCATAGGCACAGGATTCAGTAAAACTTTGTGCCAGACGTTCCAGATCTGAAGCATGCTTAGGAATCTGGTAACAGAGACCATACTTCACCTGCGCTAAGGCCTGCTGCATGAATTTTCTGACCGCATGATCTGACATGGCCACGCCAATGGTCTGATGACCGCGCAGGCTGGCATACCAGGCCATCATCGCATGCACACCATTCCATAAGCGGTTTTTAATCAGCTGGATATTGGCAATATCATCTACCAGAATCATTTGGCGCATTTTAGCCAATAATGGACTGTTATTTTCCACATAGATTGGCATATCCGTTTCGGCATTAAACAGAATCAGGTCCATCGACTGCAGAATATGACTTGGCTGAAAATTACGGCGCAGGTCTTCAATATATAAGCCCGCCTGATGTTCCTGCTCTGCATTCAGGGCTGTAGAATCATCCAGATCCACTACGGACAGATCTTCATCCAGCTGATACTGCTTGAACATGTTGTATTTGATGCGCAGCTGACGGTACAGTTTCTGGTCGGACAGTTTGGATACCATGCGGTTCACTACTGTGTCACAGAAATAATGCTGATCCATAATGTGCTGCGCTGTCTGTTCATCCGTAATCTGTTTCAGACGGCTCAGAATCTGCTGCATCACCAGCTGTTTGGCCCCGATTTTATTCAGGATAATTAACAGCGTCAGCGGCTGTTCCTGTTGCTCATAAGCCAGGTAGCGCGCATATAAACCCTGTGCAATTACTTCTGCTTCAGAAACCAGAGCTTCCTCAGGGACACAGACTGCCACCAGACTGGATTCAATATACATGTTCTGCATTTGCTCCAGATCATGCGCATCAATCACACTCATATTTTCAATACGCTGGTCAAAAGAGTTCTGACCATAACGAATGCAATAGGTGCCAAACGCATTTACGGCAGATTGATAGAGTGGATTACGCGTTGAGGCAATAATTTTGCGTGGACGCGTATAGCCATCCCAGTGTGATAATACCTGAGCCAGATAACCGCCCCCAATTGCACCAAAACCGTGAATCCCGACAGTCAGCTGATTGAGTGTTTGCGGAAAAGCGGTCTCCAGTTCCGGCATGTCCAGAACCGGAACAAACTGGTTCAGTTCTCCCAAAAAATCTTCGACCGTTTCATAATAATACTGGGCTTGTGCCAGCATGGACTCGTTCGGTATTTTGATATCCTTGAACAGCACCGTCATACCACCTGCATCATAGGCAGAACGCAAACCATTTTCAGAATCTTCAAACATCAGGCACTGGGCCGGGCTTAAATTGATTTTTTCGGCTGCACTGATAAAAATTTCCGGATGAGGTTTCCCCTGTCTAATCTCATCGCCACACACCAGTACATCAAAAAACTTATAGACATTGGCATTGATCAGATATTCTTCTGCGATCGCACGGCGACTTGAAGTCGCTACCGCCATTTTCAGGCCTGCCTTGCGTAGGCGTTCCAATACCTGCAATAACCCCTTTTTAATGGGAACACCGTGATGACGTACATGTTCTAGTTCCAGTACATCAGCGCGCTGACGGATCTCGGCATAAGGGACATCTTGTCCATAACGCTCTTTGGCCAGTTGCTCCGCACTACGGGCACTTAAGCCCAAACACTGCATTAAATAGTTTTCAGAAAATTCGACGCCGATCAGCTCACGCGAAGCTTGTTGCAAGGTTTGAAAGCGCAAACGTTCAGTATCAAACATGGTTCCATCCATATCGAAAATTGCGCCGTGTACGATTTGATTTTTAAATTCTAGCATTGCTCCCCTTTTATAATTCAATGAGTTAAGAAGTGGACAATACCTTAAGGAAAATAAGAGATTAAATAAACCGATGTAAAGATATGAAATAGTTCTGACTATAAATTAATCAATAAAGACTAAATTAAATAGTTTTAGGTTTTCTTATGTAACCGTTAGGTAACAAAAAGTAACCAGCAAGTTGTTTCTTATAAAAAATAAATATTCAAATTAGGAGGTGTAGATAAATTCAAATGCTGTGCCAATTTAGTATTACGATTTTTATTATGAGTAATACTTAGAATGCTCAAAATAAGTTCATTTTAGGAATTTAATGATAAATACAGACTGGATGTGCACCCAAACTGGACTTTTTATCTCTTTCTAAAAACGGGATAATGGCGGCGAAAGAAAAATGGGGGTGACATGTTTAAAGATAAAAAGCTGGTATGTTTTGACCTGGATGGAACCTTGATTGATTCAGTGGGAATCTGGAACCAGGTCGATGCTGCCCTGATTCAGGAATTGTCGGGGATCGAAATCGGTCTGGATCAGATTCAGCAACAGCGTGACCTGCAACTGAAAGCCTTTAGACATATGCCCGATCCTTATCTGGAATATTGTGGCTATTTAAAAGAGCTATATGGTTTCAAGCCAAGTAAAGAAGAAGTTAAAAATCGCCGTTACGGTATTTCACGGCATTTTTTGGATCATGTGATTGAACTCAAACCTCAAGCTGAGCTGCTGATTCAAGCCCTAAAACAGCAAGGGATACAATTGGCACTCACGACTACTACCAGTTTATTCAATGTGCAGCGTTATCAGGACAATAATCAGAAGATTAATCATAAAATCAGTTTTGATGATGATTTTGCGATTATTTTGACTCGCGAAAATGTCGAGAATATCAAACCGCATCCAGAAGTGTATTTAAATGCGCTCCAGCATTTTGAAATTGAAGCTAAAGATTGCCTGATTGTTGAAGACTCTTTAATTGGGGTGGAAGCTGCCAACAATGCGGGAATTGATGTCGTTGCAATTTACGACCAGTATTCTGCGCATGAAATAGATCTGATCAAAGCCAAGGCAGATTATTTTGTAGAAGATTTTGCTGGTCTCATAAAATTGGTGAACTAAAAAAATGCCATGAATCCTCCCTGATCATGGCATTTTTCGTGTTATCTCTGAATTGATTAGATTAGAGCATTATTTGGCTTTTTTATAGACGGAGCCTGAACCGACCAGATTGCCAGTTTTTTCGTCAATTGCGAAATCAACGACACCTGTACCTGAATTAATCTGAAGCAGACCATTATCAGCGACTGAAGCTGGCATCGGATTTTTCTTGTCGGTTTTGCCGCTTTCTTTGTCTTTAATGGTATTGGTAATGAAATAGTTTTCACCATTTTTGGAAATCACCAGGATATTTTCCAATTTTGGGTTTTCCAGTGTATTTTTCCAATTCCCCTGATAATCTGGTGCTGGAGTTTCCGGGGTATTACACGCGGTTAACAGCAATAAAAGTGAGATGCCTGAAAAATATTTAAGATATTTCAAAACTGAGACCTTGAATGATAGAACGCGGCCATTATAAAAAGAACCTCCTTGAGGTAAACGCTTAGCTTGTAGGCGAAGCGTTTCAGCGGTAGTAAATCTGTCCTGCCTTCGTCATTTTTTGAAAATCATCTTCATATTTCATTCATAAATTCGTGTGAACTGACCACTTTTTAACAGATAAAAAAATCCTCAATAGACCATCCAAATCTATTGAGGAGTACCAAACTGGATAATAGAGAAACCTTAAAAAATTAATTTACAAGTTTGGATTTAAAGTAACGAAACACCGATTTAACTGCGTGAGTTTTTTCTGCAATTTGCTGATTCCATTCATTTGGCAGTGAGCATTTCGCCAGTCTGACCCATACAGTCGAGAACTGTTTCATAAAGCTGGCTTCGTTATAGTGAATCCCGTACTCAGCACATAAGGCTTTGATTTTTGGTGCTACTTCGGCATAACGGTTTGCTGGCATATCTGGGAACAGATGATGCTCAATCTGATGGCTTAAATTACCACTCAGAATATGCAACCAGTTCGCGCCACTGAAGTTGCTCGAACCACGGATCTGACGCAGATACCATTCCGCACGGGTTTCATTGTCGGTATTGTCCATTTCAAAGGTTTCTGCATCTTCAGTGAAATGTCCATTAAAGATCACCGCAGACGCCCATAGGCTACGAATCACATTGGCAACCGCATTCCCGGTAAATACTGGAATGGCATTTGGACCGGCAATCAGTGGGAAAAATACATAATCTTTCAGGACCTGACGGCGCATTTTTTTGCGTAAAGGCGCTGCTTCTTCCCAGACCTGTTTCCAGGTTTTGGTTTTATAGGCAATCACATCTTCCAGATGCAAACGCTGTACACCCACATACCATTCAAAGAACACCATCAACTGAATGGTTAAAGGAATATTCCAGATAAAACGTAGTTCCCACGGCTGAGATTCACTGACACGGATCAGACCATAACCGACATCGTGATCCATACCGACAATATTGGTATACGTGTGGTGAATATAATTATGCGTGTATTTCCAGTCATCCCCAGTGGAAATAGTATCCCAATCATAAGTCGAACCATTCAGACCCGGATCATTCATCCAGTCGAACTGGCCGTGCATCACGTTATGGCCAAGTTCCATATTTTCCACGATTTTCGAGATACCCAATAAGCCTGTTCCCGCTAACCAGACCGGCGGCAACCAGCCTGCAAACATCAGCATGCCACGGGAAGCAATCTCGCTATAACGTACAAAATTACGGATTTTATAAATATATTCTGCATCTTTTTCGCCCAAATCTTCCATTACTTCACGGCGGATAGCATCAACCTTGGCACCGAACTCTTCAACCTGTTCCGGGCTTAGAAATTGAGATTTACTGTGTTTTTTAAAATCAATTTGCATATTCATGGGAGCACCTTCTTATTCGTTTAGTAATGGTTGAAATAGCTTATAAATTAATCACCACAGGACTGACGGCCTGTGAAATACAAAGTTTGATTGGAGTATTGCTGCCGTGGTCGATCTCACCCGTCAGCATGTTTTTCACCGAACCGCTGACTTTAGTACATGAGCAAGTATTACAAATGCCCATACGGCAACCATGCGCTGGACGAAGACCCGCCTGCTCTGCACTTTCCAGCAGATTAGATTCTGCCTGGAATTCCTGCTGCGATCTTAAAAACTGTACAGGCTGTGCTTTCACTTTTTCATCCATCGCAATCTGGAAATATTCAGAATGGAAGCTGGATTTCACCGCCAGTTTATCGGCAATTTTGAGTGCAGTTTTCATCATTCCCGCTGAACCACAGGCATAGATTTCACGCTGTTCAAAGTCTGGTACCAGCTTGTTTAGCAATTGCTGGCTCAGATGCTGCTTATGCTCGACTGTATTAAAATGATGATATTTCAGATGAAGATGCATCAACGCCAAGGTTTTGATCTCGGCATGAAATGCATCATCACGGGTGAAATAGATTAGATCAATCGGATGCTGAAACTGCACGACTGCTTTTTGCAATAAGGAATAAATTGCAGTAATGCCACTGCCTGATGCCAGAAACAGAATCGGTTTAGGAGAGTTTAATAAGGTAAATTCGCCCTGTGGCTGAGACAGCTCGACCACTGCACCTAGTTGCAATAAAGTTAGGGCACGCGACACTTTACCTTGCTGCTTGACTGCAATAATCACATCACCATTTTTTAAAATGGTCACGATAGAATAATGACGTTGATGACGTACTCCATCCAGACGCAGAGTCACCGCGATATTTTGACCGGCCTGAAATGACCCGCGGTTAAAGTTATAATTTGGACGTAACTGGATTTTGAAAAAGTCTGGGCTAACCGCCTGAATATTCACGACCGATGCTTTGACTTTTTTGAGTGCCCAGGTTGGATGGATTTTTTCACCAACAAAATCAATGAAGTCTTCACGAATCCAATGCGGCTTGTAGGTTGTCATACTTGTCATTTTTATCCCCTCTATTCCGCAGACAGCATTAATGTACAACTGTCTATTTATTATGTAGTCCAGAATAAAGAATTTTGAAGCTCACACCATGTCAATGTAGGTCAAATTATGTGCTTAGAAACCATAGTTAGACTTTTTGTAAGACAATCCTAACCAGAAAGTGCTGTTAAAACTGTATGAACTGAATAAATTGCTTTTTTAGTCTGTATATTTTTAGCAAAAACATATAAAAAAACTGACCTCTATATAAGAGATCAGTTTCTGTTTTAAATATTCGGTGAGTTAAAAAGGCAAAAATTTACTTTTTAAAGAAATAGCTTAACCTACGGCCTGTTCCAGCAAGATAGAGCCATAAAGTTCACGCAGGTCTTTTTTTAGCATCTTGCCGGTTCCACTTAACGGAATAGAATCTACAAAGATCACGCGATCCGGGATCTGCCATTTAGCGACTTTGTCCGCATAGTAATCCAGCATTTCGGCTTCACTCACATGACTCTCTGGCTTTTTAATCGCAATCAGAACTGGGCGCTCATCCCATTTAGGATGCTGTGCCGCAATCACGGCAGCCATGGCAATTTCAGGATGTCCCATCGCCATATTTTCAAGATCGACTGAAGAGATCCATTCACCGCCTGATTTGATCAGATCTTTGGAGCGATCACACAGCTTCATAAAGCCATCTTTATTTAAGGTAGCGATATCTCCGGTATCAAACCAGCCGTCTGCTGTGAGCGCAGATTCCTCTTTACCAAAATAATGATCAATGATCCAGTGCCCTTTAATCTGCAGATTGCCTATGGTTTCACCATCTCGGGCAATTTCCTGAGTTCCTTTTTCTTCATCGGTTAAACGTAAATCAACGCCAAACGGTGGACGACCTTGAGACAGACGAATCTGCATTTTTTCTTCATCCGCCAGATCAAGATGTTTGGTTTTTAGCTGATTGGCACTACCAAGTGGACTGGTTTCAGTCATCCCCCAAGCATGAATAGTTTCACAGTTAAACTGCTCTTTAAAGATTTTCAGCATAGCCGGTGGACAGGCAGAACCACCGACCACATTCCGTTTCAGGCTTTCCAATTTTGAACCACTTTGCTGGGCAGCCGCAATCAGGCCTTGCCAGATCGTTGGAACGCCTAAAGCCACAGACACTTTATACGTATCAATCAGATTGACCAGACTGGCTCCATCCAGGCCCGGCCCCGGCAGCACTAAAGTACAACCGACCATGGCAGCGGCATATGGGGTTCCCCAGGCATTGACATGGAACATTGGTACCACTGGCAGCATGATGTCACGCGCTGCTACGTTCAGGGAATCTGGCATGATAATGGCATAACTATGTAATACCGTTGAGCGATGGCTATATAAAACCCCTTTCGGATTTCCAGTCGTACCAGAGGTATAACACAATGAACTCGCTGTATTTTCATCCAGTTCAGGCCAGTCAAATTCCGCAGATTGCTGGGCAAGCAAATCGTCATAAAACTGAACTTCCGGAATGGCTTCACGAATCGACGAATCTTCAGCATCCAGACAAATATACTGTTCTACAGTTTTTAATAACGGTTTGACGGCTTTAATTAAAGGTGCAAAGGTTTTATCAAACAGCAGTACCCGATCGGCAGCGTCATTGATAATAAATACCAGCTGTTCCGGAAATAAGCGCGGGTTGATGGTGTGGCAAACCAGTCCACTTCCCGAAATGGCATACCATGATTCTAGATGTCGATGATTATTCCAGGCAATGGTCGCAACCCGATCGCCGAGTGTCAGACCGAATTGCTGTAATACATTGGCAAAACGTTTCGAGTTTTCCCGGATTTCTCCCCAATTGGTCTTTTTAATGCTGGTATCGGTATTTTTAGAAATGATCTCGGTATCGGCATGATAACGACCGGCATGTTCAATCATGCTGCTGATCAGTAAGGGCTGGAACATCATATTTCCGAGCATGCTTCACTCCTTTATCCTTGTTGTTTGTCCATCTGCTATATCGTTGTTATTTCTGTATGATGCGCTGGCGAAAAGCCTGTATTCATTTTTATCATCAAACAGTCTGAATCTAGCAAGGAAATCTGACTTTGTGAGTGTCAAATTGTGACAAAGTCATAGAATGGATGCAGAAAAAGTAGAAAATAAAACTGGTAATGTGTGGCATAAAAAAGCCCCAATTTAGATTGGGGCGATGATAGTGTTCAGGGAGAAGAGAATTTTAAAAGCCGCTCATCATAATTTTGTCTGCATTTACGACAAAGATAACGCCGAGGCAGAATAAACCAGTATAAAGTGCAAACCAGAGAATCATCTTCTTGAATGCTGCATCAGAAATACTGCTATCCGCATATTTTGGTGCTTTGTTGTCTTCTGAATTCATATGATCACCCATAGGTTGGTCTGGCGTTATGAGTTTTATTATCAGCAGACCTAAATCAACTGTATAGATACAATATTCATTTAAAAAAATATAACAGTTAGCCACTTATTTTTTTGATTTGTTATATTTTAATAACTTATTCATAATATAATTCTGATTATATTAGTACAGTTTAGATTTTATTTTCTTA
Organism: Acinetobacter sp. GFQ9D191M; assembly: GCF_011174875.1. Lineage (NCBI taxonomy): Bacteria > Pseudomonadati > Pseudomonadota > Gammaproteobacteria > Moraxellales > Moraxellaceae > Acinetobacter > Acinetobacter sp. GFQ9D191M. The sequence continues at coordinate 312 of NZ_JAALGV010000064.1, read as the reverse complement.
TGTTCAAATCTGAAAAGCTAGCCCAAAATATTCGCCAGATGATTGAAAATGGCGCATGGAAGGCGCATGACAAATTACCTTCATTACGGGAACAGACTGAACTGTCCGGCTATAGCCTGATGACGGTGCTTAATGCCTATCAGGTGCTTGAATCGCAAGGATTGGTCTATGCCAAAGATAAATCTGGCTACTATATTGCGGAGCGACCTCAAACCTATAACAGCAAAGAACCCGCGGTACAGATTGGCTTAAACTCCAAAGTTAAAATTAACTCTGTGGTATTTAATTATTTAGGCTCTAGACTAGCAAAAT
>NZ_JAALGV010000063.1:0-9254 GCF_011174875.1 Acinetobacter sp. GFQ9D191M | reverse complement strand
ATGACTTTCGCAAGAGATCTACGATATTACGATATTACGATATTACGATATTACGATATTACGATATTACGATATTACGATATTACGATATTACGATATTTGGATTTCAATCATTTCAAGATCGGCCAGTTAAGTTGCTATTGAAAGTTTATTTCACCTGTCTCTATCACGGTCTTCATTTGATATGGTTTAGGGTTAGATATGGGAGCCACCTTTTGATTTTTATTTTAATGACGTATTCATGCTAAGCCTGTTTTTCGCAGGAACTCACCGCTAGTTTGTAAGATAAATTTTTAATTCACCCATCAGGGATGAGCGGGCAATTATTTTCCTGTTCGGTACTGACTTTCATGCCGCAGACTGTTAGGATTTGATCACCTTTTCGCTTGTTTTTTCCCTATGGAACTGCTTGATTTTATCCTCCACGTTGATGATCACCTGCTCGAATTCATTACCAATTACGGCATCTGGATTTATGGCATTCTTTTCCTGATTATTTTTGTTGAAACGGGACTGGTGGTGATGCCGTTCCTGCCGGGAGACAGTTTGCTATTTGCTTCAGGTGCGCTGGCGGCTTCAACGGGTGCTATGGATCCATGGGTACTGATTCCACTACTGTTCACTGCGGCAGTGCTGGGCGACACCTTGAATTATCATATTGGTAAATACATTGGGCCACGTGTATTTGAGATTGAATCACGTTTTATTAATAAAAAGCATCTGCTTGCTACCCAGCAGTTCTTTGTGAAACACGGTGGTAAAACCATTATTTTTGCCCGTTTCATTCCTTTCGCACGTACCTTTGCACCTTTTGTTGCCGGTGCGGGAAGTATGAATTACAAATATTTCCTGACTTACAATATGATCGGTGGCTTTCTCTGGATCAGTTCGTTTGTGATCCTGGGTTATCTATTCGGCAATATGCCAATCGTCAAAGATAATTTCACTCATCTGATTTTTGGCATCATTATTTTAAGTGTTATGCCAGGTGTGATTGGCTTTATTCAGCAGAAACTCAAGAAAAATAAAATTGCCTAGAAGCCTAGCGCTGTTGAGTGAACATTTACTCCAGCCAATTAATCAGCAAGGGCACCAGACAAAGCAGTAAAAACAGAGCCGACCCTTTATAAATCAGGTCGGCTTTTCTTTTTGCCGACTCTCCCGCCAGAATCGCCTGTCCGAAGATCATCCAGAACAACGCAACAAGTAAGGCAATCCCAGTAAAAATTGCAAAGATCAGAACAAAGTTACTCGGACTTTCCCAAGTAGACAGCGGTAAGATTCCGGTTGCCAGAAGCGCTGCTTTGGGATTTTTCAAGGTTCCCTTAAACATCTGCCAGGGACGGATTTGAGGATGACTCTGATTATATTGTTCCAGTTGCCGAGCCTTGAATAAATGGAAGGTCATCCAGCCCACACCGATTGCACTCAGCACATGCACCAGTTCCTGAAAACTCGGCCAGATTGGTGAAAACAGATGAACCAGCAGAGCCCACCCATTGATCGCATATAAATACCCTACCAGAATGACGGGAATATACAGACTGGTTTTGGCTGTTCCCTGCTGATAGGCAGAACTGGCCACCAATGCATTGGCAGGTCCAGGGATCATCAGCACTGCTATTGTTGCAAAAACAAAGAGCCAGTTTTCAATCATGGTGGTTAAACATATCAGACAAGGTGATTACCTTAACCAATCTCGTGTTCTGATCACAAGACGAGATCTTTCAAAATTTTATGCGCATCGGTCATTTTTTCTGGCAAATACTGTGAACTCTGTCACTTGACCAATCACTTTTAAGATAGAAAAAATGCCGACCTAAAGTCAGCATTTTTTTGATGTTTAGAGGGCTATTTATTGGTGTTTTGACGGACAACAATTGGGCAAGCTTTAAATTTTGCAGCTTGTACAATAGCTTCCTGTTCACCCAGTAGACGTGCCGTTTCAGTGCGTTTGGTATTGGAAGACTGCCCCATATTCACTGATACACTCGGACCAATGCCCCAGCCGCCGCGGCTGCCCCAGCCACCACCGACGCCTACCCCTACGCCGACACCTGTACGTTTAGGCGGCTCAACACCATTATCAAGATACTGCTGAATACGGTTGTATTCACCCTGAAGCTGCTGACAGTTGAGGGTCTGATAATGGGTCGGTGAAACATAGGTCGGTTTGACCGTCGTTGCACAGGCACTCAGCAAGCTAAGTATGCTGATCGCCAGGCTTATTTTCACAAGTTTCATAGTTAACTCGATGTTAATGCTGCTCTATCTCATTGAACAATGATTGATAGGCCTGAGTCAATTTATGATCAGTTGCCAAGTGAATTAATGGCTGATTTTTTTGATGCGACTCTTTCATCAGCACCGAGGGCGGCAACATGCTGTTCAGCACCGGAAGACCTTCATCTATCAGTTGCTGTACCACTTCGCGTGGCAGTTTTGCCTGAGCCTGAAACTGGTTGACCACGATGCCTTCAATTTCCAGACGTTCATTATGATCATCCTGAGTTTCGATGACATTCTCAATCAAGGTTTGTAAGGCCCGTTTAGAAAACACATCACAGTCAAATGGAATCAGAACACGGTCTGCAGCAATCAGTGCTGAAAGCGTAAAGAAATTAAATGCCGGCGGAGTATCGATAAATACCCGGTCATAATGCTCAGCAAGTGGTTGCAAGGCATCGCGCAGCTTATAAATCTTATGTTTGGATTCCAGTGCATGGGCCAGCGTGCCCAAACTCGGACTCGCCGGAATGACATCCAGATTTTTAAAAGGTGATTGATGCAGATAACTTTCCAGCCCTTTAGCCCGGGTCTTGAGAATGGAGCCAATCGCATTACCAATTAAACTTTTGCTCTGCTGGTTCCCCAATACATCTTCAAAATAGTTTTCAATATTCGGCTCCAACGCCGGCTTGTCACTCGAATAGGTTGCATCATCTCCTAGTAAATACTGGCTGGAGTTTGCCTGCGGATCAAGATCGATCAACAGGGTTTTAAGCCCCTGATGCGCACTTATTGCAGCCAGATTGACTGCAATACTCGATTTCCCTACCCCACCTTTCTGATTAAATACCACACGAGTATGCATAAACACCCCTCTTTATTTTTCTAATGATCAGTATGTTTTACTTCATTGACTGATGAATAATTTAGCCAAAATTCGGCTTGATCATGACCAATACCATAATCGCAATAAGTGAAACCACAGCAATAAATAAGCCAGCACGGCGTTGTACCAACAGGATTGAATCATCTTTTTTATAGGCTTTGCCCAGGGATGAAATTAGCACCAGGAATAAAATGATTTTGGCATAAAACCAAGGCTGTACATCAAAATTCTTTAAAAACAGGGCAATAATCCCAGTTAAGGCAATCACGCTAATGACCAGGTGCTGCAAAGCGACCAGAAATACACGTGCTTTTGGATTCGGCTGATTGCCCTGTGTATCCACAAACAGGGTAATAGCACGTGCAAGAATGGCCACAATGGCCAGTCCTGCCGCAGACATATGAATAATTTTGACTAAAAGCTGGGTATCCATAAAGTCCTCTTAGTTTTTCGGTGCATGTGCACATTCCGGACTAGACGTGTCCTGTCCTGTCCACTCTTCAGGCAAGAAAGCATGAATTGCCAAGGCATGAATTTTATCTTTAGACAGCAAATCACCTGCCGCAGCATAGACCTTTTGATGGCGTTGCACCGCACGTAAACCGGCAAAAGCTTCACTGACAATCACCGCCTTAAAATGCGATTCCTTACCCGGAAAATATCCACCATGACCCGAAGATTCATTCACGACTTCCAGATAGATAGGTGACAATTGTGCCAAACGGTCTTTCAGTTGTTGTTCTAAGCTCATGGCCTGACTCCGATTCAAGATATGGGTCCAGTATACCCTGTTCTATCCGCTATTTCGGTGCAAGAAATGTCTGCAATTATTTGATTGTGCCGAGATTTCATTAAATTTTGCATAAATTTTGTCTAATTGTCTGGAAGCACAGAGAATATTGCTTTTATTTTATGCAATCGACACAAGATTTTTCATAAAGTTATTGACCCTGTTTTTGCATGCTGTATTATACACGGCATGCGGGAATAGCTCAGTTGGTAGAGCACAACCTTGCCAAGGTTGGGGTCGCGAGTTCGAGTCTCGTTTCCCGCTCCAAATTCTTTTTTGTTCATTTTTTAAAGTAAAAAATTGATCGACCCTGCGGGAATAGCTCAGTTGGTAGAGCACAACCTTGCCAAGGTTGGGGTCGCGAGTTCGAGTCTCGTTTCCCGCTCCAAATTCAAAAAGCCCTGATCGAAAGATTAGGGCTTTTTTCATGTTGATTTTATTATGTTTTTTGAAAACCCTCTTTTCTTTTTTATTCGATTCAATAAAAAATATTCTTAATGTAATTTGTATTTTGTGACCAAGATGTGACCATGGCGTGCCCACGACAATAAAAATGGTCTCAATTGACCTTAAATATCCTCAATCGATCACCACTTTCAGAGCTTTTTTGAAGGCAAAAAATTATCCTATTCTTCCAAACAAGGTGTTTTTTACCAAATGATCAAGAATTTGTGACCATTTCACTTTTTGATGTGACCAATTGTGACCAAACTAACTATTATCATTTTGATTATTATCAATTTTCTTGAAAATCAACAAATCGCCCACTTCTACATCTAATGCAATACAAATTTTATCAATTGTCTCAAAATCAATCCGTACAGATTCATCATTATAAAGTTTATGTAAAGTAGATTTATTAATTCCAGTACTTCTCACCAAATCAGCAACCTTAAGTTTCCTTTCTGCTAATAAAACTGCCAAGTTTGAAATAATCATAAAATTTCCTATTTAAATCGTAAAAAGTACTTGCAACAACATAAAAATATGATAATTTATGTCTTAGGAATAATTTTTCCTAGTTACCTAGTAAAAAATATGAGGCTCTATTATGTCATATACCTATCTCACAGCCCAGCAACTGGCTGAAAAAATCCAGTACGACGCTCGTACCATTCGCAACCAGCTGAAGGACAGTGTCTTTATTGAAGGTGTTCACTACATCCGTCCTTTTGGTGGTCGCAAAATTCTTTTTGTTTGGGAACGTATTGAAACTGAAATGCTTAAATTCACTGGTTTAAGCATGGATGCCTTGCAATAAAGCTTAGGAGGTTTAACTGATGGCTACCATCCGGCAACGAAGTGGCAAACTGATTGCCGACTTTCGCTACATGGGCATTCGTTGCAGAGAAACAACCAATCTTGAAGACAATGCCTATAACCGTCGCATTTTGAAAAAACGTCTCGAGCAGCTTGAGGCAGAAATCACACTGGGAACTTTTGAATACGAAAAGTACTTTCCAAAAAGTAAACGTGTCGATGAATTTAAGGAAAAAAGAAGTCAGCAAATCGCTGTACAAACCAAGATTCCTCTTTTTAAAGAGTTTACTGAAGTGTGGTTTAAACAGAAACAAATTGAATGGAGAGCTTCCTATCAACAGAAGGTTTCAATTGTCATCAAAAACTATTTGATCCCTGCTTTTGGTAATCAGGTTCTTTCAAAAATCAAGAAGTCAGACTTGCTGAACTTCCGTGCCTCTCTCGCCAAAGTGACACACGGAAAAGATCAGACAAGCCTGAAAGCATCGAGGATCAATCAAATCATGACGCCTTTACGTATGATACTAAATGATGCGGCTGAACAATACGAGTTTGAATCGCCTTATAAAAATATTAACAATCTGAAGGAAAGCAAGATTGAAGTCACACCTTTTTCTCTGGAAGAGGTTCATAAAATTCTTAACACGGTGCGTGAAGACTTCCGCCCCTATTACACCATTCGCTTTTTTACGGGTATGCGTACCAGTGAAATCGATGGTCTGCAATGGAAAAATGTGGACTTGCAACGCCGAGAAATCCACATTCGCGAAGCCTTGGTGAATGGGGAGCTGGGTGGAACCAAAACCTATGGTTCTGACCGCACGATCCAGATGAATGACCGCGTTTATCAAGCCTTTCTGCAACAGAAAAGCTTAAATAATGGTAAATCAGAGTTTGTATTCTGTAATCGTGACGGTGGACCTCTCGATTATCGTCTTGTGAATAAACGTGTCTGGCATCCGATCTTGCGCTTTCTAGGATTAAAGCCTAGAAGAGCCTATCAAACACGTCATACCGCAGCAACGCTCTGGCTGTCGGCAGGAGAAAATCCGGAATGGATCGCACGTCAATTGGGACATTCAACCACTGAAATGCTATTCCGAGTCTATAGCCGTTACATCCCCAATGTTACGCGTCGCGATGGTAGTGCATTTGAAGCCATGCTGGAAAAATTAAATACAGAGGAGCTTGCACATGAATAGCAAAGCTTTTTTTGGTGGTGTGGTCGTAAGTCCTGAAGCGGATACGGTCGCTCGTGAATTAATCCATGAGCTACACATTCCTAAACTTCATAATCTGGCGTTTTTGCTGGAGATCAACAAATGCTTCGATGATCACCAGGCATTGAGACTGTGGCTACAGCGACTGCTAGATGATGGGCAAGCCCATTACGATGACCTAGCCCAACAGGCTCGCCTCCGGTTAATGAGCTTAGTTCCCTGATCAAATAAATATACAAGGTCATCTGATTGATGACCTTAGCCCTCTATACCTATAAAAAAGGTGAACCCATGCATAAAGATATTTCAATTTGGATGCCACTCTATATTGGCGACTTACAGGCGAAATTTGCACGAATGACAGCAGAACAAATTGGTGCAGCACTGCTGTTAATGATGGATTTCTGGAAAAATGGTGCTATTCCTCATGACCTAGCTACAGTATGTAGCATCACAAAATTATCGCAAAATAGTAAGGCTAAAACTTTGTTGAATACACTGTTGGCCCTGGAATTATTTGAAATCGAATCTGAGCAGATTCATTCAAGTTTTTTAACCAGTTTAAAAAGCCAGGCATTGCAAAATCAGCAAATGAAATCTGATAAAGCTAAAAATGCAGCTCAAGCACGCTGGGGGAAATCCGCAAGTAATGCTAAAGCATCAAGCAAGCAACGCAAAGTGAATACTCAAGCAACTCTTGAGAATAGCCCGAGTATTACTCAAGTCATGCTTGAACCATGCCCTTCATCTTCATCTTCATCTTCATCTTCATCTTCATCTTCATCTTCATCTTCAAATTTTGAAGAAAAAAATGAGAATTTTTTAGAAAATTCAAAATGGATTTAGGAGAACAATCATGAATACCATGCTTAAAATGCTCCAGTTTCGCGCAGAAACAACAGAAGCACTCTGCCCTACCCATCATATACCCCTGATGGAAATCGCCGGTCACAAGCTTTGCAAATTGTGTGCAAAAGAAATGGTCCATCGCTCACATGCAGCCTATGCAGATGAGCTGCAACAACGTTTGCTGCAACAGAAAATCAAAAACTCAGGGCTCAATAAACGCTACCTGGATCGTGGCTTCAAGAATTATGTAGTGGCATGTCCTGCACAAGACAATGCCATCAAACTATGTCAGGCTTTTGCACAGCAGATTATTTCTGACCATTATCCAAACCTGCTGCTCATTGGTACACCGGGTACAGGAAAGACTCATCTGAGTGCGTCAATCATTCGCAATATTCTGCATAACAGTACAAAATCTGCACGCTACTATACCAGTTCAGAAATTGCTCAAAAAATGATGGACACCTGGTCAGATGCTTCACGCTCTGAAAAAGAAGTTATCGAGCATTTCTCCAGTTTTGATTTATTGGTGATTGATGAATATGGCTTGCATGACCGGCATGAAAAACGCCTGGAGATGGTACATAAGGTTTTGTATAGTCGTTATGACAACATGAAATCTACCCTTCTGATTTCCAATTTCACAGTCCAAAATATGCAGCGAGATTTAGGTATCCGATTATGGTCACGATTACATGAAAACAATTTGATTGTAGTACCGTGTTATTGGGATGATCAGCGGATAACCAAATAATACGACTCTTTACTTAAGCCAATTATCTCGCTGAAATAATTGGCTTTTATAATTAGATTTTTCAAAATTGCATTAATTGCATATTCTTATTAAATGGACAGATATTCTTATTTGAAGCTGAACACCCGTTCTTATTTTACTTGGACACGTCAGAAAATTAACTCTTAGATAAACTTCTATAAATTGTTAGAGTATCCCTGTACCAGTCTGATGCTTTAATAAAGCTGCCAATTGTGAACCTGATTTCAACTTTTCCATGTAAGGACATCCTAGATCATTTGGTGCCCAATGCGGACAACGCAAATAATACTGATCTAAAAGCCCCACGCCATTCTTTTTCTTTTGTAAAACCATAGGTTCAGCATGAATGGGGGCAACAAACAATATCAATACTTTGTTTTTTATTGGGTAAATCAGATTTCAAATCATCCATACGTTCAATAATACTTTCAGAGGTACTATGATCTTGAAGAATAATATTAAAATTTTGGGCAGAAAGACTAAACTCAGGTGCTGAAGTATCTGTCATTAAAGCTAAATCTTGTCTAGGCAGATTTTCTCGATAATCACACAAACAAACTTGACGATTTGTAAAGTACCAACCGGTACAACCCCAATAAAAATCTTGTGGATTAACATGTACTAAATTACGAGCCCATTGAAGCTTCATTGGTCTTTGACATTTGAGGCAAGTCTTTGCCATCGTATCTGCAAAGGCATTCCATTGCAGAACATGTGTTGTTTCTAGATCAATCTCAGTTTTATTTATATTATCTTCATTTTTCTGGAATTTATCAGCAGCAATAATTTGGCTGTCTGAACCGTACCGGGTTTGTCGGAGACTTTTTTATTTAAGTTAGGCCACCTGACCTAACGGGTTAATCTTATCATAGTACATTGCTTCAAACTCAAAAGGCGATACATAACCCAGTGCACTGTGTACACGCTTTTTATTGAACCAATCTACCCAGTTTAGTGTCGCAAGTTGTACATCTGCTAAACCTTGCCAATCTGCTTTTAGATATTCAATTACCTCTGTTTTGTATAAGCCATTCACCGTTTCAGCCAAAGCATTATCGTATGAATCACCAGTCGTACCGACTGATGCTCGTAAATTTGCTGCTTCTAAACGATTGGTATAGCGAATGGAAAGATATTGCACACCTCTGTCGGAATGATGAATCACATTCTTTGGCATGCCGCGATCATGCAATGCTTGCTCCAATGCATCGAGCACCATATCTGTATTCATCCGTGTAGATACTT
>NZ_JAALGV010000062.1:0-3118 GCF_011174875.1 Acinetobacter sp. GFQ9D191M | reverse complement strand
CATAAAAAAAGCCCGGTCATGGAAACTCGGGCTATCAACTAGGAACTACAGCGTTGAATTTTCACGAGAATTATAACAAATTTCGTATAAGGTGTATTATGTTAATTTTAGATAAACTATAGAATCCATTAGTTTTTAAACCAATAAATTAAATATTTTATGGAACTCCAGAATATTTATTCAGGCGATACTTAAGCAATAAGGGTAGGGTGATTACATAAAGTATTGCAGCTAATGCCCATACCATTCCAGGAGCTGATGCCTGAGTCATAAAATAGAGGCTAGTAACTAATACAGGACCAATTATAGCCCCCAGACTATTAAAACTGCTTAATAGCCCTTGTAATTCACCTTGTCTTTCATCACTAATACCTCTGGACATCATTGCTTGCAAAGCAGGAGCGGCTACTCCACCAAGGGCAAACAATGGTAACAACGCAAAAGGCACCCATTCTTCAACAGCAATAGATAAAAGAAGTAAACCAATTGCATCGCAAGCTATTCCACATAACAACGTATTTTTCTCTCCAAACCTCTTTACCATAGGGGCGATAGCAAAAGCCTGTGCAATAGAATGGCATATTCCATAACTAGCAAGGGAAACACCTGCAATAAATATACTCCAGCCATAACGATCCTGCCCATAGATAACCCATAAAGTTGCGGGGACTTGTGAAACCAATGTGATAATTAAAAAGATACCAAGCAATGGAGCCATATTAGGTTGAGTGATCAAATAGGATAATTTCTTTAATATTGATTGCTCCTGAACCTTCTCAGTCATTTTATTGCTGTGTTTTGATTCTTTTAATAAGACTGCTGTCATTATTAAATTAATCCCATTCATAAAAGCAGCAGCAAAGAACGGTGCATGTAAGTTCCATTCACCCAAAACTCCACCTATTACCGGACCCGCTATAAACCCAATACCAAAGACAGCTCCAAGGAGACCAAACCTTTTTGCACGCTCATGGGCTGGAGTAATATCTGAAACATAAGCTGTTGCAACAGCCATGTTGGCACCTGTAATTCCCGCAAAAATACGACCAATATATAGCCACAATAGAGAAGGAGCAGCAGCCATTAGGAGATAATCAGCCGTTGCACCAGCAATTGAAATAATTAATACAGGTCGACGTCCAAATCGGTCACTCAACGCTCCAAGGATAGGTGCAAAAATGAACTGCATCAGAGCATACACAGCTAATAAAGCACCATAGTGAACACCGCCTGCTTCAGCTCCAGCCAATGACCGTAATAATTCAGGCAAGATCGGCATAATTAAACCAATCCCAACAGCATCCAGAAATATAGTGATTAAAATCACGCTCAATGATTTCTTCACAAATGCCTTCTCTAGCAATGATAGAATTAATATTCTCTCACACACTCCCTATCAGTGATAGATTTATGAGTAAAAAAGATATTGCACCTCAACGTCTGACACGTGAAATAGTCCTGCGTACCGCATTGGATATGTTGAATGAAGAAGGCATAGATTCAATAACCACACGCAAGCTAGCTCAACGATTGGGTATTAAATCTCCAACTCTATATTGGCATTTCAAGAATAAATCCTTGTTAATGGAAGCAATGGCGGAAACCATTATAAATGAACACCATTTAGTTTCTTTACCCATCGATGGGATGACATGGCAAGATTGGTTGCTCGCTAATTCTGTAAGCTTTCGTCGAGCACTACTAGCTTACCGTGATGGTGCTCGTCTACATGCAAGAACTAGCCCCAGTCAAGGACATTTCAACACGATTGAGGCCCAAGTTGCGCTGTTATCTCATGCTGGGTTTTCTCCTGTTGAAGCAGTTGCATTACTTATGACATTAGGAAGGTTTATTGTTGGGTGGGTCCTTGAGGAGCAGCAAGAAGAAATAAGATCAGACCCACCATTCGAAGCCGATCCAACTATATATCCACTCATGCTCCAAGGAGTGAATACCTTACAAAATATGAATGCGGATGACATTTTTGAAAATGGGATTCGTATGGTGATTATCGGTGCTGAAAGACAACTTGATATTAAAATGCAAACTTAACTCTATACTGCTTTAAGCAACTGTTCTATTTAGTAATAAAGCTTTTATCCTTAATTATTTAACATAATAGAGCTTATACGAAACGCAATTTAAAATATTATTGTTTTTCATATAGTTATAAAATTTTGACTGACTTCAAAAACAGTAAAAAGCCGACTTAGAAACAAGTCGGCTTTTTTATGAGCAGGTTTGATACCTTTTGCCAAGAACATAGGTTATTAAATAATCAATTGATAAAATATATTCTTATTATTTCATTTACTCATAAAATATATTCATTATAATGTTGTGTATTCGATCGAATACAATAAAGAGGAACTTTCATGACCGAGATTAAACGTCTCCCTGAATTTGATGAATGGCTAGATAGCATTAAAGACAGTATGACCCGTCTTAAACTGAATCGAAGATTAGATAAGGTTCAGCGTGGTAATTGGGGCGATGTAAAGCATCTTCAAGAAGGTGTTTGGGAAATGCGAGAGTTCTTCGGACCAGGTTGGCGCATGTATTACATCAAACATGGTGATGTAATCATTGTGATGCTTGGAGGTGGTGATAAATCTACACAGCAAAAGGATATAGAACGAGCTGTTGATTTATCAAAATCTTTAGAGGATTGAAAAATGGTTAAAATAGCTGATCTACCTAGCTTTGACATGGCAGAAGCACTTAAGAGTGAAGAAGATATTGTAATGTATCTTAATATGGTTCTTGAAGAGAATGACCCTGCTGAACTAGCTCATGCACTTGGTGTAATTGCTAAAGCTCGTGGTATGACTCAAATCGCTAAAGAAGCAGGAATTGGACGTGAAGCACTTTACAAAGCACTCCGTCAAGATTCAGCACCTCGTTTTGATACGATTAATCGTGTAGTAAATGCTTTAGGTCTAAAACTAACTGTGCAGAATGCATAACTATTAATAAAATTTTGTCTAAGTTCCATCTTATTTAACATAAAATCTCTTATGCGAAATTACATACCAACTTTAACTACATTGTGGACAGGTTGGATTTTAGAGATAAGAAAAACTTCTAGGGCATTTGCTAAATAAGCCGTATCACGTTC
>NZ_JAALGV010000061.1:0-715 GCF_011174875.1 Acinetobacter sp. GFQ9D191M | reverse complement strand
TTTACACTTAATTTTACCTAATGAGGTTCCACAGCTCAGTTGCTAACTCATTAGGTTCCCTCATCCAACGCCATTCAGTTTCTTTAAGATGATAATCAAAGTACTCTTTTGATATGCCGTTAAACTTTGCTAGCCTTCTTTTACAAAAGCTCCAAAATGATTCTATTCCATTTATATGACATTCTCCTCTAGCAAACTCATTTGCTCCGTGATTTACCCTAAAATGCTTTGAATAACCCACATCAACAAGACCATTATAGCCACGCCATCCATCACTATAAATCACACTCTCAAGTGAAACTTTACCAATGATAACCTCTTGTAAAGTCTTCATTTTACAGTCAGGTACGATTTCAGTATAGACGCGCCCATTACGTTCGAATATTCCAAATACTGGCTGTTTTAGAGTCCCACGACCACGCTTTAACTTTCCATGAAACCCACGTTGCCTTTTCGCTCCAAAATAGCTTTCATCTACTTCTATTGAACCAACAAACTTAGCTCTTAAATCTGTTTGATGATCATAGATAGTTTCTCTAAAAAGCATGTACCAATAGTTAATCGTATTACGATTTAAATTGAGTAATAAGGCTGTTTTGGAAGCAGGAATATCAACACAAAAGCATTGAATAATTTTTTTAATCTTGTAGTGACTTAATTTACTGTTTTCTATCATGATTCTAGACTAACATAATCATTTTGCTAGTCTAGAGCC
>NZ_JAALGV010000060.1:0-7780 GCF_011174875.1 Acinetobacter sp. GFQ9D191M | reverse complement strand
CTTCAAGTTTTACTCTGCCTATCCTTATATCAAGGGAAGTAATAACCTCAAGATTAAGTTAGCCGAAGTAAATAAAGGTAGTAATACTAATACAGCGAATCAGATAGCAAAATCATTAAATTTTTCGGAAATCGATTCTACTGAAACTCGTTTAATTGAGGGATCAGATACTCCAGTCGTGCCGCGCAAGAAGTCTCTATGGCTACGGCTGCTACAACTTGTGTCTCTACAATAAGCTCTAATTTAGCGAGTTATTGAAGCCTTTTGACAAGTACAGGGGGAGTAAAGATTTCAGCATGTGAAATTAATGACTCGGGTTTTTATGGTATGGTGATTGTGAAGATAAACTAAATATTAAAAACTATTAGAAATGTGGTTTATGAGTATGCAAAATACAGAATGCATCTTCTATCCAATATGATGAGATTTAACCCTATTTCGCATAGGGTTAAATCTCATCGATATGCTTATTCAAAACTGCTTTCGAGTTCTTCCAATTCCATCATCAATTCAAGCATTTGTTCTTCTGCCTGCGCCAATTTGGTTTTCAGATCATTTTGCTCATTCATGAGTTTGAGCAAATCATCTTTACGGTTGGCATCGTAAAGGGCAGGATCTCCCAGTTCGGTTTCAATTTCAGTCAGACGCGGTTGAATTTTTTCAATTTGCGCTTTGTATTTTTCAATATTTTTACGAATAGGGCGAGTTTGTTCACGGCGTTGTGCTGCCAGTTTGCGTTGAGCTTCTTTATCTACTTTGACTAGGTTGTTTTTGCTTTCAACCACTGGACTTGGATTGGATGGAGCTGTGTTAGATGAGCTTTGTTTAAGCATCTCTGCACGGGCTTGGCGTAACCATTGGGCATAATCCTGTAAATCGCCTTCAAACTCTGTGCATTGTCCTGCGTGAACCAAGAGTAAGTCATCACAGACACTGGCAATCAATTGACGTTCGTGTGACACCAATACCACTGCACCTTCATAATCCTGTAAAGCCATGGTGAGGGCATGTCGCATATCTAAGTCTAAATGGTTGGTCGGTTCGTCCAGAATCAGTACGTTAGGGCGTTGCCAGACAATTAAAGCCAAAGCCAAACGCGCACGCTCACCTCCTGAAAAACTTTCACAAGGTGTGTCCATACGTTCACCACTAAAGCCAAAACTGCCTAAAAAGGCGCGTAAAGTGGCTTCGCTGATTTTTTTATCGGCAATGCGTGATAGTTGTAGCATCGGGCTGGCAGTATCATCCAAAGCATCCATTTGATGCTGCGCAAAATAGCCAATATTGAGTAACTCTGAGGCTTTACGAGTACCTGACAATAATGCCAATTCACCCACTAAGGATTTAATTAAGGTCGATTTACCTGCGCCGTTCATCCCCAATAAACCAATACGGCTGGTCGGAGTAATTTGTAGGTTAATTTTGCTGGCAATCACTTTATCTGCATAACCAATGCTGACGTGTTCCAAGGTTAGTAACGGCGAACTCATTTTGGTGGGTTCACGGAAACTGAAGGTAAACGGGGTATCTACATGCGCAGGGGCAAGCAATTGCATGCGTTCCAATTGCTTGATACGGCTTTGTGCCTGCCGTGCTTTGGTGGCTTTGGCTTTAAAACGATCAATATATTTTTGTAAATGTGCACGGGTTTCTAATTGTTTTTCATACGCTTGTTGATGTTGTGCCAAGCGTTCACTGCGTGTGGTTTTAAAGGTTGAATAATTGCCTGTATATAAAGTCAATTCACTATTTTCAATATGTAAAATATGATCGGTAATGGCATCTAAAAAATCACGGTCATGGGAAATCAGCACCAAAGTTCCCGCATAGGCTTTAAGCCAGTCTTCTAACCATAAAATTGCATCTAAGTCTAAGTGGTTGGTGGGTTCGTCCAGTAATAATAATTCGGAGCGACTCATTAAGGTACGCGCCAAATTTAAACGCATGCGCCATCCACCAGAAAAACTACTGACCGCCAAGCTGTTTTGATGTGCCATAAAACCTAAACCTGCCATCAGTTGTGCGGCTTTGGCGGGTGCGGTATAGCCATTAATTTCATCAAAACGACCGTGCAAATGCGCAAGTTGGTCATTATTTAATTGTTCAGGATGTTGTAGCTGTTGTTGAATGTTCCAGTATTCTTCATCACCCGACAGCACAAAATCAATCGCAGGCAAATCCAACGCTTTGATTTCCTGTGCCATGTGTGCCACAGTCCAGCCTTGCGGACGGCTCAACGTACCTTCGTCTGGGGTTAAACTACCTAAAAGCGCAGCAAATAAACTGGATTTTCCTGCACCATTGACACCTGTAAGACCGACTTTCCAGCCTGGATGGATTTGCATAGACGCTTTTTGAAATAAAACACGTCCACCGCGGCGTAAAGAAACTTGGTCAAGTTGAATCATGGTGTTTACTGGTCACAACAAAAGTTGCGCATATTCTAATGGAAGCCCGCCAGAAAACAAAAATAAGCCTAGTTTTATTTGCGATTTGCGAAAAATCTCTTTTGTAATGCTTAAAACCTACGTTCCAGCAACAGGATTTTTTATGACTTTGTAAACAAGCGCAAAATACATGCATGTTGGAGATGATTTTTATTTTGATCTAGGGGCTGTTGAGAATTACCGAGAGTTAATTAAACTCGCGCACAATTGAATCATAGCTTCAAAACTCGTATCTGTTTTACAACTACGCATCGCTATACGTTTAAATTCTTTTAACTTACAGAAATAGTTTTCAATGAGATGACGCCATTTATACATAATCGTATCAAATGCTCTCATTACTTTTCGATTAGATTTAGGTGGGATCACCACTTTCACTTTACGTTCATTGAGTTCTTGGATGAGCCAATCTGCATCAAATGCTTTATCAGCCAGTAATGCTTGAAAATCAACATCTTCGATTAAAGGTTTGGTTTCTACTAAATCGTGATATTGACCAGGCATTAATCGAAACTTAATGAGGTTACCTAGACTATCCACTAAGGCAAGAATTTTACAGGTCATTCCACCTCGAGATTTACCTATAGACTGTTTGAAAGTCCCCCTTTTGCACCTTGCCCATGTCGATGAACTTTAACAATCGTTCCATCAATCATGGCGTATTCCAAATCAACATCTTCATTTACAGATGCAAAAATAGTTTCAAATACACCAGCTTTAACCCAGTCACGGTATCTTTTAAAGACGGTATTCCATTTACCAAAATGAGCAGGTAGATCACGCCATGGACTGCCTGTACGGGCAATCCATAGGACTGCTTCTAAAAATAATCGATTATCTTTTCCACTACGACCTCGATCGGTCACTTTACCTAGGCAAAAAGGTTCCATTTTTGCCCATTGGGCATCAGTAAGTATGTATCTATCCATAGTACTATTATAAATTAATCAGTAGCCTTTGTTAATTCTCAACAAGCCCTAGATGATCAAAAGTCTGCCTAATACTTAAAATATCAAAGAAAAAAGCCCCTTAAGTCTTGCAACTTAAGGGGCTTTTCCTTTAAATTCGAGGGGTACAGTTATTTGATGTTACTAGCATCAATTAACGAATGATCGGCAGGGCTGGAACCCGTACTGATATTCACCTTAAAGGCTTATGTACCACTTCCTATTTTAATGCAGTGATACAGATTAACAAGCCCCTAATTTGAAACTTTCGTTAAATAAGATTCTTAAACCATCAAATAAGCACCAAATTGGTCGAGCTTTGTCTACTTCTGTGCGCCCGTTTTATCGGTTAGACACATATAACGTGTGGTAGGAATAAGTGTCACTGGCGTTATATGGCTATAGTCGAAAGGCTAAACCGCTTACAGGGTGACTTCACATAGGCGGAGCGTTGGGAGTGGTTACATAGGTCTGTTAAGTTGTACGTTGGGGAAACCCTCACAGAGATACAGCCGTGTAGCGACAGGGAGCGCGTGGAGCGAGGTGCAAGACTTCGAGTCCTTGTCTGCATAGTCTGCAAAACTATGTGCGGATACGACCGATATACGTGGCTCCGAAGCCAAATATATACAGGTAAATCGGCAATACTTGAGGGATGCGTCATTTTTTTTAAATGACCGCCCTTAGGGTGAGTATTGCCGAAACTCTCTCAACCGTTCACCAAAGCCAAAGGGCTTGCCCGACGCTTTGGGGGCGTGTTGAGAAGTTGAGAGCATTTGCTTTTTATATATTAAGAATAATTATTTAAAAAAATTATTACTGAAAGGAGTTAACAACGGTTGTGGGCAAAGACTTTTCCTGTGCATCAAACCTGTGTGTAACTCAACGCATAAATCTGTGATTTATGCGGAGTTATGCATAGTGTTTGTGCATAGATCAGAAAAGGCGGTCGCTTGCGATTGTCCATAATCTTGTAACGACTTATCCAATACCGACCTAATCACAGATAGCCTTTGATCACATGCAGCCAATATTCTAGCAAATCTTGTCGGCCTGTAATCAACATGCTATTGTGATTAGAAGCCAGCATACACAAAGGGGACTTCGTCCCTTTTGTGCTACTGGGATCAGGGGCTTCACCCCCGACACCCCCGAAAACCGCCCAAAGAGAAAAATCATAGATTTTTTCTTTGTCCGGTTACGAACCGAGGATCTGATTTCGGCATGACCAAAAAAGAAATAGTGAAAAGACAAAAGGAAATCAAAATCCGTTTAACGGATGAAGAACATCAAGCCCTTTTAGACCGATGTACTACAGCTAGCCTTGCGAGTTGGATGCGTGAAACTTGTTTAAGTGAAAAACGTACCAAGCAAAGCAAAGTCATTGAAGTAGACCCAAAATTATTAAGACAACTTGCAGGCATTGGAAATAACCTAAATCAGATAGCTAGATTGGTTAATCAGCAAAGTAAAACAAGTTCAGCAATAGACCGTATAGCAATAATCACAGCTTTATCAGGTATAGAGCGAGAGCTTCAGAGATTGCACAATGATCATAAAAATACATAGTCGTGGTGCAGGTTCGGGGCGTGGTCCCGTGGATTATTTACTTGGTAAAGACCGAGATCGGGAAGATGCACGGCTAGACCGTGGAGACCCTGAACAAATGATTCAATTGATTGACAGCACTAACTTTGCTCAAAAATATACATCGGGTGTTTTATCGTTTGCAGAACGTGATTTAGACGAACACCAAAAGCAACAGATCATGGATAGTTTTGAACGTGTATTGATGCCAGGTATAGATAAAGATCAATACTCAATTTTATGGGTACAGCACCAAGATAAAGACCGCCTAGAGCTTAATTTCGTTGTAGCAAATGTGGAGCTTCAAAGCGGTAAACGCCTACAGCCTTACTACGATAAAGCAGATCGTCCACGTTTAAACGCATGGAAAGACCTAGTAAATGATCATTACAAGCTACATGACCCTAATGACCCTCTAAATAAGCGTGAGTTATGCACTCCTAATGCTTTGCCAAAGCATAAGCAAAAAGCCTCAGAAATCATCACAGATGGACTTTTAAGCGTTGCTGAAAGTGGACGTATCCAAAACCGTGATGATGTGATTAAAACGCTTGAATCCGCAGGCTTTGAGATTGCTAGGACTACACCAAAAACAATCAGCATTAAAGACCCTGATGGGGGTAAAAATATTCGTCTTAAAGGAATGATCTATGAGCAAGATTTTAGATTTGGCAAAGAGCTTCGAGCAGACATCGAGCGAGCAAGCGAAAGATACAGAGCAAGTCGTAGCGACAGAGTTCAAGAAGCACGAGCAACGCTTGAAAGACTTGTTACAAGAAAACGAGAGAGCAATGAACTCCGCTATCCAAGAGCAGAACAGACGGTTACTCCCGACTATGTTAAAAACTTGGAGCATCGTAGCCATAGCCGTGATAACAGCCATTTTAGTGATGTGGGGCATCCTAGCCTATCAGAGCCACAAAATCGGCAAAAACGCAGAGATAATCGCCCAGCAGAACCTAGCTATACAGGACTTAGCGAACAAGGGGGGCAATATCAAGCTGAAAGACTGCATAGACAACAAAGATCGCAAACGCTTATGCGTTCTAGTGAACAAGGACGCACCGACTTGGCAGAATGGCAGCCTAATGGTTCCGATGGGGTATTAATTGATGACCGAATTAGAAAAGCACTTACTCGAAGCCTTGGAACAAGCACAGGCGCAACAACAGCAGAGGGAAGCCGATTTACTCAAGATGTTCGAGAGTACCAAGCAAGACAATCAGAGCGTCAGGGAAGCATTCAAGAAGCTTTTAGAGAATATCAGCGAAACAGACCAGACCCGAAACGAGAGCTTGAACAAATTAGCTCGGCAAGTCAGCAACTTGAGCTTTCAAGTGCAAGACTTCAAGATACAAAACAAAGCCTTGATCGAGCAATTACAGGCATTAGAAATGCAAGTCAGCAAGTTAAAGAGATAAATGAACCAAAACGTAGTTATGGGATGAATTTCGGTAGGTAAAGTTATTTTTTGAAACAGAGATTTCTAGCCTATAATGCCTTCAAAATTAAATATGTTTAGAGGGTGTATGGGCAGTTATATCGAAGAAAATTTAGCTAGAGATGAGCAAATTATTATCAAAGCACAAGTAACATGGTTATCACAATTTTGGTATTTGTTCTTTGGGGCTTTATTTATTTTATCTTCTTTTGGCTCAAAAAGCCTTGTTGGGGTTGTTATTGGTGGTGTTCTAATAGCTATAGCAGCAATTCATGTTTTAACAACAGAATTAGCATTAACAAACAGACGAATAATTGCAAAGTCAGGGCTAATTCGTAGAAATACAATTGAATTAAAAACTAATCGAGTTGAAAGTTTAGGTGTACATCAAGGGATACTAGGTCGGATTTTTAATTTTGGTTCTATTGTTGTTAAAGGCGTTGGTGGTTCACATGCTCCAATTCCATATATTGCTAGACCTATGGATTTTAGACAGCAAGTAAATAACTATCTTGATGAACTAGGGTCTGTTGAGAATTACCGAGAGTTAATTACACTCGCGCACAATTGAATCATGGCTTCAAAACTCGTATCTGTTTTACAACTACGCATCGCTATACGTTTAAATTCTTTTAACTTACAGAAATAGTTTTCAATGAGATGACGCCATTTATACATAGTCGTATCAAATGCTCTCATTACTTTTCGATTAGATTTGGGTGGGATCACCACTTTCACTTTTCGTTCATTGAGTTCTTGGATGAGCCAATCTGCATCAAATGCTTTATCCGCTAGTAATGCTTGAAAATCAACATCTTCGATTAAAGGTTTGGTTTCTACTAAATCGTGATATTGACCAGGCATTAATCGAAACTTAATGAGGTTACCTAGACTATCCACTAAGGCAAGAATTTTACAGGTCATTCCACCTCGAGATTTACCTATAGACTGTTTGAAAGTCCCCCTTTTGCACCTTGCCCATGTCGATGAACTTTAACAATCGTTCCATCAATCATGGCGTATTCCAAATCAACATCTTCATTTACAGATGCAAAAATAGTTTCAAATACACCAGCTTTCACCCAGTCACGGTATCTTTTAAAGACGGTATTCCATTTACCAAAATGAGCAGGTAGATCACGCCATGGACTGCCTGTACGGGCAATCCATAGGACTGCTTCTAAAAATAATCGATTATCTTTTCCACTACGACCTCGATCAATCACTTTACCTAGGCAAAAAGGTTCCATTTTTGCCCATTGGGCATCAGTAAGTATGTATCTATCCATAGTACTATTATAAATTAATCAGTAGCCTTTGTTAATTCTCAACAAGCCCTAGGATGTCTTTTAATGAGT
>NZ_JAALGV010000006.1:0-2035 GCF_011174875.1 Acinetobacter sp. GFQ9D191M | reverse complement strand
CAGACTAATTTCTGTAAATATCCCTCGTCTCCGGAGGTATGTCGCTTGAGGACCTTCGTGCTGAGTTGCTTCTAGGTCACTTTCCTGGTCTTCATAACTTCTGTGATCGACACGTTCATCAAATCCATTTTGTTCCAGGTGATGATTGCATAACTCTGCAAATGATTCTCTCCAGTGGCTTACAGTTTCTGTGCCATTGTCACGACTGAAGTCCCTATATTTTTTTGCTGAAAAGCCACCCTGCTCATTAATACTTCGGGTTGTGAACATGATGTGTGCATGGTAGTTGCGTTCATCACTTCCACTGTCTGTATGAGGTGCATGAATAGCAGCATCAACGATGACACCGTATTTTTTAACGAGGTTTCGGCAAAGTTCATTGAGCATATTTTCACGCTGTTCAGCGTTTAACTCACTGGGAAATGCAATCTCAAACTCTCTTGCAAGTAATGCATCTTTTCTACGTTCAACCTTTTCGACTTCATTCCAAAGTGTTTGGCGCTTGAGTAACTCAGTATTTGTATTTTCAGGTGCATAGATTTTTGTAAATTCGACACCAGTTTTTCTTGTGTAGTCTTGTTCTTTTCCATAAAAATCGCATACCAATTTTTCACTTGAACGATATGCAGCACAAGCAACGGCCGATCGTCCATTACCTCTACTAATCGTTTTAACTGAAAAATGATATATCGCCATTTTGCTTTTGCTCTTTATTTCGATTTATCGAAATTACCAACATGTATATGTTGGTCAGGGGATTACAAAGGGGATTTACCCCTTGTCGCACCATTGGATGAAATCCAATGGCTAAGTGCGCCC
This sequence comes from Acinetobacter sp. GFQ9D191M, assembly GCF_011174875.1. NCBI lineage: Bacteria > Pseudomonadati > Pseudomonadota > Gammaproteobacteria > Moraxellales > Moraxellaceae > Acinetobacter > Acinetobacter sp. GFQ9D191M. The sequence goes on along the minus strand of NZ_JAALGV010000006.1, from coordinate 1,216 downwards.
TTCGGGAAAACCACGATAGCATGGGCTGTCTTGAATTTCAATTCAAACAGACCTATGCTTGAGGGGGATTCCTTGATACGGTGATGGTATGAGTGTTGATAATTTAGAGCAAAAAATTGCAAAGCAAGAAGAACGCTTAAGACAGCTAAAAGAACAGAAAAAAGCTGCCATTGCACGTGAAAAAAAGAAAGTTTCTGATCAACAAAGAAAAGATGATACGAGACGTAAAATTCTACTGGGAGCTTGGGCTTTAAATAAATTAAAAAATGATGAATCGTTTAAGCAGCAATTAGCCGATTTTGAGCAATTTTTAAATACGGAAAATAAGACCGAAGAAAATAAGCAGAAAGATAAAGATCTTTTTAATGGATTTATTTGGGATAAGACCTAAATTTCGCATAAGAGATTTTATGTTAAATTTTTGGTGGTGTTTCAAAAAGTATGCTGGCATTAAACGAATCCATTATTGATATAAAAGAACGCTAAATCAAAGGCTTTGTAATGATTTTCAAGCTTTTTGGAGAAGTTGCAGCTTCTCCTAAAGCCTCGCCTGATCCGATGCCGTAATCGACAATTATTGCCTTCTATACCCACAGTGAAAAATTTACCAATCAACTGTTTGCATTCTTTAAAGGTCGTAACAAAGCTATCCCAATGGTCACTTGATATACATGTATAGCTTACACCTAACTGCTTCAATTTTAATTTAAGTCGTTTTGCAGTGGCTAAATCTCGGTTACCCCATACATAAGCAACAATTTCACCTGTTTCTCGATGATAGGCATAAATTAGCCATTGTTTATTTTGCTTATGACCAACAAAAGTCCAAAACTCATCTACTTCAAGGGTTTCATAATGACTTTGCTGTGCTCGAAGTTGATATTTTGATTGGCTAAGTGTCCGTAGAACTTTACCGATACTTACTCTTTCAATTTCTGCTATATCCCTGACACCACTGCCTCGCACCATGAGGTGTAATATTTTGGTTTTGATACCTGAGTGACAGCCTTGATAACTGAGAGCATGATCACCAATAAATTGACGTCTGCATATTTTACATTGGTAATTTTGCTTACCATCTACTTTTGTGCCATTTTTCTTTATACTGTCACTTAGGCAGGCTGGACACTTGATTTCTAGAGTTATTCGCATTTCTCTATTTTATCAAAATCCAACCTGCTTTTTTTCAGCATACTTTTTGAAACACCACCAAAAA
>NZ_JAALGV010000059.1:0-103858 GCF_011174875.1 Acinetobacter sp. GFQ9D191M | reverse complement strand
AGTGTCAACAGACCCTAATCAAAAATTCATACAGATGCCTATAATACTCGTTATGTTGCTACCCTCTATTTAAGTTATGGCATTTTATTAGTCTAATGCCTTAAAATCCTGAAGACCATATTTATGACGACGATGAATCTTTCCGAACTTCGCAAACAGCTACGTAAACAGCGCCGTCAACTCTCTCGATTTACCCAGAAACAGACTCAACAACGTATCTTAAATATGATTCGGACTTTGCCAGAATTTCATGCAAGCAAATCTGTGGGGGTTTATCTGGATGCTTTCAGTGAGGTTCGGACTCAGGCACTGATTGAATACTGCTTTAAGCACCATAAACGGGTTTATCTCCCCAATATTTGCAATATGAACCAGCAACTCACTTGGGTAGAAATCAGCCAGAATCAATATCGTTCCCAGCGTTTTGCTCATCATCGGTTGGGAATGCGTGAACCCATGGCTACACGTGGTCTGCATGTCTCAAAACTAGATCTTTTAGTTATGCCACTATTAGCCTGTGATCAATATGGCACCCGAATTGGTATGGGTGGTGGCTATTATGATCGTACGCTGGCAACAGCACCGCACCGTCCTTTTCGTCTGGGGTTAGCACATGACTTTCAGCTGATACCACAGCCTTTAACCAGAGAAGTTTGGGACCAGCCTCTAGATGCCCTGCTTACGCCTACACTTTTACAACGTTTTAAGCGTTAAACAATGTATTTCCAAATACATAAGTACTTTAAAATCACATAATTAGTCATTTTTTATACAATTTAGTCGCTATAGCCCTTGTAATTTTTAAATTACCCATCACTATTAAAAACATGGCAACACCGTTGTCACTCATTAGGAGTGCCCATGTCTGAAATTATTATGAATCAAGAAACCTTAGAGCCTCAGGTTCCAAGTGTATTACCACTTTTGGCGCTACGTGATGTGGTGGTGTATCCACACATGCAAATTGCGCTATTTGTCGGTCGTGAAAAATCGATCAATGCAGTTGATGTGGCTCGTAACAGTGACAATCTAGTATTTGTAGTTGCGCAAAAAGATTCGCTTACAGAAGAAATTGATCACGACAACTTATATCAATACGGTACTGTCGCGAAGATTGTGCAAGTTGTGAATCACGAAAATGATGAAAACTGTATTAAAGTCCTGATTGAAGGCCTATATCGTGCCAAGCTCAAAACCATCATTGATGAAAATGAGTATTTGACTGCTGAGCATGAACTTAGCCCAATGACTGTATCAGTCGATGAAACAACTCAAGCTACGCGCTTGCAGGAGCTGCGTGCCCTGTTCGCTCAGTATGCTGAAGCAAAACTTCGTAATGCTCGTGAGCTGATTGCAGCTGCGAATAAAATCGAAGACTTGCTGCAACTGTTATTCTTCGTAGCGACCCGTGTTCCTTTGAATATCGAAGTGAAACAGAAATTCCTGGAATACGACGAGTTCGATGCACATTTAACTGAGTTGATGACTTATTTATTGCAACAGTCTGAAGAACAGCAGATTGAACAGACTTTGCATGACTCGGTTAAACGTCAGATGGAAAAAAACCAGCGCGAATACTTCCTGAATGAAAAAATGAAAGTTATTCAGCGCGAGCTTTCCGATATGAATGGCGGTGCAGAAGATGACGTTGCGGAAATTGAAAAACGTCTGGCTGAAGCTGATCTGCCTGAGCATGTGCGCAAAAAAGCAGAATCTGAGTTCCGTAAACTCAAAGCAATGCAACCGGCCTCTAGCGAAGCTGCAGTAGTTCGTAACTATCTGGAAGTGATTCTGGATACCCCATGGAACAAAGCCAGCAAAGTTAGCATTAACCTGAATAAAGCGCAGGAAATCCTGGATGCCGATCACTATGGTCTGGACGATGTCAAAGACCGTATTGTGGAATATCTGGCGGTTCAGTCTCGCGTGAAAAAATTACGCGGTCCAATCCTGTGTCTGGTTGGTCCTCCAGGTGTAGGTAAAACTTCCTTGGGTGAATCGATTGCCAAAGCGACTGGTCGTGAGTTTGTCCGTATGGCCCTAGGTGGTGTACGTGACGAAGCAGAAATTCGTGGTCACCGTCGTACCTACATTGGTGCGATGCCAGGTAAGATCGTGCAGTCATTGACCAAAGTTGGCGTGAAAAACCCGCTGTTCTTGCTCGATGAGATTGACAAGATGGCTCAAGACTACCGCGGTGATCCAGCTTCTGCGATGCTTGAAGTACTTGATCCATCACAGAACAACAAGTTCAATGATCACTATCTTGATTTGGACCTTGACCTGTCAGAAGTGATGTTCATCTGTACTGCCAACAGCATGAATATTCCTGAAGCCCTCTTGGACCGTATGGAAGTGATTCGTCTGCCTGGCTATACCGAAGAAGAGAAAGTTAACATTGCTGACCGTTACCTTGTTCCTAAAGCAATCAAGAACAATGGTTTACGTGCTAAAGAGTTGACTGTGCATGAAGAAGCGATTCGTGACATCGTGCGTCGTTATACTCGTGAAGCCGGTGTTCGTAACCTTGAACGTGAAGTGTCTAAAATTGCACGTAAGGTAGTTAAAGAAGCAGTTAGCAAGAAAGCTAAAAATCTTCAGGTTGAAGTGAATGCGGGTAATCTTCCAGATTACTTAGGTCCACACAAATTTGACTACGGTATGGCGGAAGAAGAGGCTCAAATCGGCCGTGTAAATGGCTTGGCTTGGACTTCAGTGGGTGGTGAGTTACTGACTATTGAAGTTGCAGCAGTACCTGGTAAAGGTAAATTCATTACCACCGGTTCACTTGGTGATGTAATGAAAGAATCGATTACCGCTGCCATGACTGTCGTTCGTACCCGTGCGGCTGAGCTAGGTATCGAAGCGTCTCGCTTTGAAGAAACTGATGTGCACGTGCATTTACCAGAAGGTGCGACTCCGAAAGATGGTCCATCTGCAGGTTTGGCACTGACCACTGCTCTAGTTTCTGCATTCACCGGTATTGCGATTCGTCCAGATATTGCGATGACAGGTGAAACCAGCTTAAGTGGCCGTGCAATGCGTATCGGTGGCCTGAAAGAGAAACTGCTTGCTGCGCACCGTGGTGGCATTAAACTGGTGTTCATTCCACAGGAAAACGTTCGCGACCTTGCGGAAATTCCTGAAAATGTAAAAGAAGGCTTAGAAATCAAAGCTGTGAAATCGATTGATGAGATTTTACCTTTGGCTTTGATCGATATGCCGAAAGCACTGGTCAAACCACCAATTGTGAAAGCGAGCGAAGAAGCTAAAGCTGCACGTCATTAAGACCTAAAGGCTTTGAAAAACACCCTGCTCTGGCAGGGTGTTTTTGTATCCAAACGAAGATAATTTTAAAGACGAATCACCATATCGACCAAGCCATTCACGACCTGAGCCATCTTGGTCAGATCCAGTTTATCTAAGGTATCCTGCTCGGCATTGTAGTAAGGATTACGATAATGCGCTGTGTCTGTAATCAGCATAGTTGAATAGTTAAACTTGGCATAATTCAGATAACCAGAAAAATTCATGTCCTGAGCGAATGCCGGACTGACAAAACGCTGACAGTCCAGACGCTTGAAACGTTGCATGGACGCACAGTAATCTCCTGTCAAACCGGCTGATGCCAGATGTCCAATCGCAGCAATGAAGTTCCCATGCCGTGGATAGATCCATTTCAAACCTGTGGGATAGGTCTGCACCAGATTTTCATCATAATAGCCAATAGAATCCAGAATAATGACACCTTTCACTTTCTTTTTCTGGGTCTTTAAAGCTTTGGCATGTAGATAGCTTCCCATATGTTCAGTCTTGAAATAGGGCGGCTCCTCCAGTGTATAGAAAGCGAACTCGATATTATGTTTGAGTTTTGACTTTTGTAAGGCCAGTAATCGGGCTGTTTCCAGTACCCCTGCTACACCAGAAGCATTGTTATCTGCTCCATACAAGTCACTAAAGACATCATAATGCGCGCCAATAACCAGTTTGGTTTTGGCTTTGGCATTCAGTTGACACACCACATTTCTATAGCTTAGGCTATTTACAATATAGTTTTGGAACTGGCATGGAATGCCAAGCAGACGCATCTGTTCCTTGAGCCAGGCTGAAACTCGGTTTAATTCACTGGTATTTTTAAAATTCCGGTATTCATCTACACTGATAATCTGTTTGATAAAAAGTTCCAGATATTCTGGCTGTGCCTGTTTGGAGGAAAAATTTGCAGGCGTAGCAAAGCTCATGCCTGAACTGGTTAAACCGAGAATAATTAGTAGAAAAGTACAATATCTTTTAATAATGAAACTGGTCCGCATTTCTTATTATCCATTCCTTTATTATCAAGCGGATACTTGAATCATGTATATTAAAGCAACATTAAATTCATGATTTCAATTTCAATTTGTTTCCCTAGCTCAACTTCGTGTTGTTTGATCGTTATAATGAAGTATCTAATTATTGATCCAGTTCTATGAAAATCCGTATCTTAACCATCGGCCAGAAAATGCCGGCTTGGGTGCTGACAGGCTTTGAAGACTATTTCAAACGTATCCAGCCTTTTGTACAGACTCAGGTGGTTGAATTGCCAATGGCAAAACGGGGCAAAAACGATTCTGAAGCCGATATTCTGAAATACCGAAATATTGAAGGTGACAGTATTTTAAATGCCTTAAAACAGAATGAAGTCCTGATTGCACTAGAAGTCGGTGGCCGTGAGTTTAGTACGGAAAAACTGGCTGAAACCATGAAAGGCTGGATGCTGGAAGGTCATGATATTGCCTTGGCGATTGGTGGGCCAGATGGCCATTCTGAAGCAGTCCGAAAAGCAGCAGCCTGGCATTGGTCCCTGTCTAAACTCACCTTGCCACATCCGCTAGTCCGTGTAATGCTGATTGAACAACTGTATCGCGCCATGAGCATCAACCATAATCATCCTTATCACCGTGCAGGCTGATCTGTTGATGCGTTCTGATTATGCAACGTTTTGTTGAACAATCCCCCCTGCCTTTGCTTCTCTTTTTATTGCATGATTAAAACATTGAATTAATGTGGTTTGACTTATGAACTTACAGACTTTGCCCGGCTTATTTATTTCCCATGGTTCTCCCATGCTCGCGCTCAATCCTGAGCAGATTGGCCCGGCATTGCACCGTTTAGGCCTGAATCTGCCACGTCCAACTGCCATTATTGTTATGTCGGCACATTGGGAAAGTGAAGCTCTGGAAGTCAATACAGGTATTCGTCCTGAAACCTGGCATGACTTCCGTGGCTTTCCACCTGAGTTGTATGAGTTACGCTATCCGGCTCCCGGCAATCCAGAGCTGGCTGAGCAAGTCTTGGGCTTATTGGCCAATGCCGGTTTCTCTGCACATGCCAACAGCACCCGTCCACGTGATCATGGCGTCTGGATGCCGCTCTTACATATGTATCCAGAAGCAGACATCCCGGTAGTTGAAATTTCTTTACCAATGTCGATGAGTGCAGAAGAGATTTACAAGATTGGCCAGACCTTGGCGCCACTTCGTGATCAGCAGGTTTTCCTGATCGGGTCAGGCAGTATTACCCATAATTTACGTGAATTGTCCTGGCAGGGAAATAGCGATGAAGTTCCGGAATGGGCATCGACCTTCCGCAACTATGTGGCCAATAAATTAACCCATAGCGATTTTGATGCTGTGCTGGACTGGCAATCCATTCCTCAACTGAAACGCAACCATCCAACGCTGGAACACTTTGCGCCGCTATTCTTTGCCATGGGCACCGGCAACCGTTTCAGTATCGTGCATAGCAGTTTTACGATGGGCGCTTTGGGAATGGATATTTACCGTTTTGACTGACAGTAAACTTCAACCATTTAACATCCGACTTTTTAATTTGGATACATTTTGTTAGCAAAAGCTACGATTTGTATCCATATTTTTTGTTAATCTCTTGATTATAATCACGTTGAAACTTTAGCACATAGAATATAAACCAATGAAATTCAGTATTTTTGCGCTTGCCCTGCTCCCTTTGGCTTTAACTGCATGTCAATCTTCACATCTTCCTGCCACTTCAGGAGATCCGGCTATTTCTACTCTATCCACTACATTAAAAACGCCTACACAAATTTTGCCCGCTTATACTTGGGAACTTGATCGTGGGCTGCAACGCCCGATTGTTCTGAGCTTTGATCAGCAAGGCAGACTGAGTGTAGCTTCTGGCTGTAATGGCCTTGGCACGAGTTGGACTGTTAAAGATAATACCCTGAGTACGGGTGACATGATGGGCACCATGATGGCGTGTGATGCACCATTAATGGAACAGGAACGTTTTATCAGCCAGCTTCTGCAAAAGCGTGATATTCCGTTTAGTCTGGATCTAAGTGATGCCAATCAGCCGAAACTGAGTATTACTGCAGCTGATAGTCAAAAATATGTCTTTACCGGAAAAATGACACCGGAAACCAAATACCAAGGTCAGGCAGAAACCATTTTCCTGGAAGTTTCGCCGCAGACTAAAGCTTGTACGGGTGTAGCTCAACAAACCTGCTTGCAGGTGAAAGAAATTAAGTATGATGAAAAAGGTTTAAAGACTCAGGTCGATAAAGACTGGACTTTATTTTACGATCAGATTGAAGGTTTTCAGCATACACCGAATGAGCGTCAGATTATTCGGGTAAAACGTTATGAAATTAAAAATCCGGCAGCTGACCAGTCTAAATATGCCTATGTATTCGACATGGCGGTAGAGCGTGAAACAGTTAAAGGCGCTCTTTAAAGATAAAATCTGAACATAAAAAAACCGAGGCATTCACCTCGGTTTTTTTTAAGCTTAAACTAAGTCAGACTTAGAATACGCCTTGAGAAAGCATTGCATCAGCAACTTTTACGAAGCCAGCGATGTTTGCGCCGTCTACATAGTTTACAGTACCGTCTTCTTTAGTACCGTATTTCACACAGTTGCGGTGAATTTCTTTCATGATCGCATGTAGACGTTCGTCAACTTCTTCGAAAGTCCAGCCTAAACGCAATGCGTTTTGAGACATTTCAAGACCAGAAGTTGCTACACCACCGGCGTTAGATGCTTTACCTGGAGCATAAAGGATTTTCGCTTCAACGAATTTCTCAACTGCTTCAAGTGTAGAAGGCATGTTCGCGCCTTCAGCAACACAGATTACGCCGTTTGCAAGAAGAGCTGCTGCATCATTCGCATCAAGTTCGTTTTGAGTCGCACATGGAAGCGCGATATCACATTTGATACCCCAAGGACGTTGACCTTCAAGGTATTCAAAACCGTGTTTAGATGCAAATTCAGAGATACGGCCACGTTTAACGTTTTTCAGTTCCATTACTTCAGCAAGAAGTTCTTCAGTGAAACCGTCTTTAACGTAAACAGTACCTGCAGAGTCAGATAGAGAAACAACTTTAGCACCCAAGAACATTGCTTTTTCAGCAGCGTACTGCGCAACGTTACCAGAACCAGAGATTGTTACCACTTTATCTTTGAAGCTTTCGCCACGAGTTTTCAGCATCTCTTCAGCGAAATACACTGTACCGTAACCAGTTGCTTCTGGACGAGCCAGAGAACCACCGAAAGTCAGGCCCTTACCAGTGAATACACATGAAGTGTCATTGCTGAGTTTTTTCATCATACCAGCCATGTAACCAACTTCACGGCCACCCACACCGATATCACCCGCTGGGATATCTGTATTAGAACCAAGATGACGATAAAGCTCGATGATTAACGCTTGGCAGAAACGCATGATTTCGCCTTCTGATTTGCCTTTAGGGTCAAAATCAGAACCGCCTTTACCACCACCCATAGGCAATGTAGTCAGGGCATTTTTGAAAGTTTGCTCGAAACCGAGGAATTTCAAAATAGAAAGGTTCACTGACGGGTGGAAACGCATACCACCTTTGAATGGACCAATCGCTGAGTTGTACTGTACGCGGAACGCACGGTTAACCTGTGTTTGACCTTGGTCATCTACCCAAGCAACACGGAACTGGATCGCACGCTCAGGTTCAACTAGACGTTCTAGTAAACCATGTGCTGCGTATTGTGGATTCTTTTCAATGAATGGCCACAAACTGGTCATCACTTCTTCTACAGCTTGAAGAAATTCGGGTTGATGTGCATCACGTGATTTTACGTAATCTAGGAACTCATTAAGTGTGTTGTATTTCAACGCTTAATCCTCAGCAGAAAATGGATCAAAATTGGTCAAATTTACAATCAATGTTAAATTTTGGCGCAAAATATTAAATATCTTTTGTAACTAATCTACAATACTTTTTTGAAAAATAGTTTAAATTTAATTTGATAACAATTATTTATATTGATTATGAATATTTTTTCTGTGTGCTTAAATGCCAATTGAATCAATGCTTAATTGTTAATTTATGCCTGATAATAATGCACAAAGTGACCTTTAATCGTGCACAACTTAGTTCCTTAAAAACATGTTAAAATTGTTAAATTGACATATTTTGTTTCATTCACTCTAAGGCTCAGCCCGAGCAGCCTAGGTTATTCATGAATTCGCAGATCTCTCTAGTCCAGTCTATTGATGCTTTATTGCCCCAAACCCAGTGCGGTTTATGTGGTCATCGTGATGGCTGCTTGCCCTATGCTCAATCCATTGCTGAGGGCGAAGATGCCAATAAATGTGTACCGGGTGGACAGCCCGTCGCTGATGCTCTGGCAACATTGTTAAATCGTTCTAAACTGCCCGCTGAAGAAAGTGTCTGGCCCATTCAGACGAATGGTCGTCCTCAGCGCATGAAAGCCATCATTCGTGAAGATGAATGTATTGGTTGTACCAAATGCATCAGTGCCTGTCCGGTCGATGCGATTATTGGCTCAGGTAAATTAATGCATACTGTGCTCACTGACTTGTGTACCGGCTGTGAACTCTGCATTTCGCCTTGCCCGGTAGACTGTATTGATCTGGTCGAAGATCTTCAGCCTTTGCCAACTGAAGCTCAGCGTATTGCTGAACAGGATGACTTGCGTAAACGTTACTATGCGCATATTCAACGCGAAGAAAAACGTCGCATTGACCGTAAGGGCCCTGTCGTTCGTGCCGAGATTAATACTGCCCTATTTGCCCAGTTCTCTGCTCAGGTCGATCAGGTTCCAGCCATTGAAATCGTGAAAAAACCAGCCGATGAAGTGGTTACACTTGATGCCAAAACCACGATTGAACTTGCAAAATTACGTACACAAATCAAAAAGTTAGAAAAACAGCTTTCGGTCCGTGAGGATGCACGCAAACGTCTGCAACTTGAAGAACTGATGCAGCAATTACAGGCTTTACAGGGATAAGATCATGACTACAGTAACAGCTAAGCCTGTAAAAAACATGACTAAAAAACAGATTCAGACTTTCTTTGAGCGCCTGCGTGAGCAGCGTCCGAATCCAAAAACTGAATTGAATTATTCCAGTCCATTTGAATTACTGGTTGCAGTGACCCTGTCTGCCCAAGCTACGGATGTGAGCGTCAATAAAGCCACCGATAAACTGTTTCCGGTCGCCAATACACCGGAAGCGATTTATGCACTCGGTGTGGATGGGCTGAAGGAATATATTAAAACGATTGGCCTGTATAATTCCAAAGCTGTGAACGTTATTAAAGCCTGTGAAATGTTAATCAATAAGCATAACAGCGTAGTACCGGACAATCGTGCAGATCTGGAAGCTTTACCGGGTGTAGGACGCAAAACAGCGAATGTGGTACTGAATACCGCCTTTGGCCAACCGACCATGGCTGTGGATACGCATATCTTTCGTGTTGGTAACCGTACCGGGTTGGCGGTGGGTAAAAACGTGCTTGAGGTCGAGCATCGTCTGGTCAAAGTGATTCCAAAAGAATTTATTATTGATTCACATCACTGGCTGATTTTACATGGCCGCTATTGCTGCATCGCACGTAAACCGAAGTGTCATGAATGTGTGGTCGCCGATGTCTGCAATTGGCCCGACCGTTTTGAATTTGGCGCAGGTCGCGCAATTCCGGTGAAAAATATTGAAGCTGAACGCTAGGTTCAGCTTTTTAATTTAAGTACTCGAAAAGTTTTTTATTTTTTATTTTGCTCAGCCTGTTCTTGCTTGCGCTTTTGCTCAAGCTCGGCCTGTAATTTGGGATGCAGCTGACGCTCAGGCACCTTACCCACATTCTCAGCACGTTCTTCCTGACGTACTTTTTTCAGCATCTTGAAGCTGACATAGAACAGCGCAAACAGTACTGCCAGAAATACAATCATCAATCCCAATACAGCAAATTTCACAGCAGATCCTTTTGAACAATACAATAAAAAGAGCCCTAATATGACTTAGGGCTCTTTGAAAGTCAAAATGATCGGAAACCGATTATTTTGCTTGATCCAGAATCGCGAAAAGATCTTTTTGAACTTCTTCGATTGGACGTAGACCGTTTAACTTGTCATAAGTCGGTGCATTTTCGCCTGAAGCTGCACGGCCTTGATAGAAGCCAACCAGCTGTTCAGTTTCAGTGTGGTATGAACCTAAACGGCGACGAATAGTTTCTTCCTGGTCATCTGGACGTTGTACCAGATCTTCACCAGTTTCATCATCTTTACCTTCCACTTTTGGCGGGTTGTAAACGATGTGATAAACGCGACCAGACGCCGGGTGTTGACGACGACCAGATAGACGTTGAACGATTTCTTCATCCGGCACATCAATTTCAATCACATGATCAATTGCAATGCCTTCTTTTTCCAGCGCTTCAGCTTGAGGAATCGTACGTGGGAAACCATCAAAGATGCAGCCATTTGCACAGTCAGGTTGTGCAATACGCTCTTTGACCAGACCAATGATCAATTCATCAGAAACCAAACCGCCATTGTCCATGACGCTTTTAGCTTGTAGACCTAATTCAGTTCCTTCACGAATTGCAGCACGGAGCATATCACCGGTTGAAATTTGTGGGATATTGTAGCGCTTACAGATCAACTGAGCTTGTGTACCTTTACCTGCTCCAGGTGGTCCGAGTAAGATAATGCGCATATATAAACATCCTCATTTTTTAACTATGTATAAGATACCCAGCTGCACACGACCAAAACGTGTGCTGCTCTTTGGCATCTAATTATAAGAAAGCCACAAACAAATGGATTAAACCCGCAACAAAACCGGTAACTCCCCCCAGGACAATCAAGATCCATTCATCTTCCTGAAAAGCAGGACGTAATAGATTCTGAAACTCGTTAGGCGTCAAATCACGTATGCGGTCTCTAAACATTTGGTAGATCTTCTGTGCACGGCTCGCATTAAACGCAGGGTCGCTTACAGGCACCATCGTAATTTCAATCGAGCGATCGATCAAGTCTGTCTTGAGTTTTGCATACTCTTTTGGTCCTAAAGACAACTGTAAAGAGGTCCGAACCAGCGGTGTTTCCATAATTTCGTTAATATGACGTTTGACAATACGGCGGGTTTTATCTTTTTTACCACCATACATCATTTCTGTCATGATCGATTTTAGCGTAATCAGATCTTCTGTGACCACACTTGCAAATACGTCAGAAACTTCCTCCTGACGTTTCATAAATGCGCCTTGTATGTTATAGGTGCCAATTCTTGGAATTACCGGCTTAATCCAAGGGAATCTGTGATCGGCTGTACGCTTAAAGAATTGCGGGTATTTAATATAATGCGGTTCTACCGGATTAAATACCATCCAGATCGCAATCCAGTTAGTCAGGAAGCCCCAGATAGCAGCCCAGAACGGTACGGTCCAGTGCCATGGCACCACAAACCAGACCACCATCTGGAACAGGCCAAAGAACATCCCGATCAGGGCACTGATATGCCAGATAAAGTTGATTTCTTTCTGTCCGACTTTCAGGAACATGCGCACCATTAAACGGCGATCGCCTTCCATTTGACTGACCACCATATCGCGCATATCGACCAGTGACTCGACGTTCATGGTCAGTTCAGTCACCAATTCTTTTAATACCTGTGGCAGCTGTTTATGGGCTTGGGCATAAATACGGCGCTTGATTGAATAAGGCAAGTTTTCCCATAACACCGCATTTCGGTCCATCATGACTTCATCAATCAGATGTTCCAGTTCAAAACCGACCTGTTCCCCGATAATACGTGCCATATCATCCGGATCCATTGCCTGCAAGAACTCTTGGATAGAACCCAATTTAGACAAGGTATTATCCGTGATAATTCCTGAGATTCTTCCAGCTTTACGCGGCACAATACCTTGCCAGCCAACAGGAACAGGCCCGACATGAAAACCCCAAAAATTAATTGGATAAAACACCATTTTTAGCGCCATCCACACGTGAGCCCATGTTACGAATGCGGTCACCGGGATAATGCTGAGCACTGCCCAAAAATCTGGGCGATTCAAGAAGGCTTGCCACAATTCATTGACGTACTCAAGCATGCATAAATTCCATATTTAATTTTTTGTTCACAGAATACAGGTATTAATAAAGTTGAATATTTTGTCTATAAACCGATACTTAAAGTATAGGAGAATTGTAGTCTGGGTTCAGTTTTGGCTACAACGCGACCATTACTGTCCTGTAATTTCTCCCCCGCCCCAATACCGATACTAAAACTGCTGATCCGTTCTGAACTAAGCAAAACATACGCCAGATCAATGCCCCCACCTAAACGGCTTTCGTATTTGCCATCAACCTGTTTGCTATCGATATGACCGGCATAAGCCCCTACATAATAACCATTTTTGTCCTTGCCGGTGAGGTGTGCAGGATAACGAAAGCCAACTTGTGCTCCAACTGTACGATCATCGTTGAGAAAAGCACCACCTTTCACATAAGCAATCCCATAAGGATTCACCCATTCAGTGTTTAGATGGATAAGTTTCTGGGTAAAACCGACCCCAACATTAAATGCTTTAGGCTCACGATCCTCAGTTCTGTTTGTCGTATTATTCACTTGATCATGTGCATATACCCCATTTGCAAAGAATGCAAATGCCAACAAAGGGTAAACTTTGTTCATTCCTTCACCATCTTCCTTAATTATAGTTTTTGGTAGAGTCCTATTTTTATTTAATTTTGACTTTATCAGAATTATTAAAACTCTTGTACACAGCACTTTACAATTTTCATGTCTGCAAAGTCAAAGTTTAAACACAGGAATTGCTATAGCCAGTTTTCCATTATCAAATCCCGTACAGTTGCGCTAGAATACTCCACTTTGATTCCTTTCCCTCTGGTCTTAAGTCGATCGCGTATGAAGCAGCACTTTCCTTTAAAAAATGCACAACAAGAAAAGCGCATCTATAGCAGTCGGGTCTGGATCTCTGTCGGTATTGTGGTTTTCTTTATGCTGCTGCTGGTCAGCCGCTATGCCTATTTGCAAATTTTTAATTTTGAAACCTTCTCTACGGCTTCTGACCAGAACCGTATTCGTCTGCAGCCTTTAGCGCCAGCACGCGGTTATATTTACGATCGTAACGGTATTTTACTTGCCGATAATTATCCTGTTTTCACAGCTACCTTAAGCCGCGCCGATGTGCAGGATATTGATGATACGCTGAAACGTCTTACACCTATTCTGGAATTAACCGAAGAAGATATTGAACGTTTTCAGGCACGAATCAAGACGGCGCGTAAAACTGAGCGTGTGTCAATCAAGCTGAATCTGAATGAAAATGATATTGCCCGTTTTAGTGAAGTAAAATATCTATTTCCAGGCGTCAATATTGAAACCCAGATGACGCGTTACTATCCACATGGTGAACTCTTCGCGCATGTGATTGGTTATGTCGGCCGTATTAATGACAAAGAACTCAAAGAAATTGATAAGGATCTCTATGCCGGGTCTAACCTGATCGGGAAAATCGGGGTAGAAAAATACTATGAAGATTTATTGCATGGTGTGCCGGGTAATGAATCTGTTGAGGCTGATGCTTTCGGTAATGTTCTGCGTCACTTAGGCCGTAAAGAGCCGGTACGCGGTAATGATCTGTATTTATCACTGGATTATGGTCTACAAACCATTGCCACTGAACAACTGGCCGGTCGTCGTGGTGCTATTGTCGCGATTGACCCACGTACAGGTGAAATTCTGGCGCTGGTTTCCAGTCCAAGTTTTAACCCTAATTTATTTGTCACTGGGATTAGTAGCAAAGATTATTCAGGTCTTCGTGACAGTTTAGATCAACCACTCTATAACCGTGCTGTTCAAGGGGCCTATCCTCCAGGTTCGACCATTAAACCGATGTTTGGTATGGGCGGTCTGCATTATGGTCTGGTCGATTGGGATACAGCAATTTCCGATCCCGGCTATTTCACACTTCCGGGCGATTCGCATAAATTCCGCGACTGGAAAAAGTCAGGACACGGCGTAGTCAACTTGCATAAATCGCAAGTGGTCTCGTGCGATACCTTCTTCTACATTTTGTCGTTCCGTATGGGCATTGAAAAAATGAACACATGGATGCGCCAGTTTGGCTTTGGTGAAAAAACTGGTGTGGATTTACCAAGTGAAAGCTCTGGTCTATACCCAAGTCCTGAATGGAAAATGCGTACCCGTAAATCCAAATGGTCACGTGGTGAAACCATTTCGGTGAGTATTGGTCAGGGTGCCTTTACCGCCACACCATTACAGCTCGCTATGGCAACTGCTATTACAGCAAATCAAGGCTCACATGTTACGCCTCACGTACTGCGTGAAAGTAAAGGTGCCAAACCTTTTACAGTACATAATGCCCCTAATGGTAAAATCGACTTTAATGGTCAACCAGATGACTGGATCAAAATGCGTGATGCGATGATCGATGTGGTTCAGTCAGGGACAGGTCGCGGAATCCGCACGCCGATGTATCAAATCGCAGGTAAAACCGGTACGGCACAGGTGAAAAGTATTGCCCAAGGTAAGCGCTATAATGAAGCCCTACTGACTGAACGCCAGCTGGATCATGGTCTGTTTGTTGGTTTTGCTCCTGCTGAAACCCCTGAAATTGCAGTAGTCGTTGTCTGGGAAAATGGCCGACATGGGGGTTCTGCTGCACAACTGGCTAAACCGTTATTCGACTACTGGTTACTGTCTCGCGATAAAAATCCGATCCATCCTGCCGGCCATCAAATCAGTGGCGGTCTCATGACAGCAGGTATTAAACCAGGCGAATTGCCAAGTGGACCAAACCTGTTAAGTGCAGACCCGAATGCTACCCCAACTCAAGAAGGCAGTCAGGCGACCCATGCACAGCCAAACAATCCGCAACCTGCAACTTCTCGCTCTGCTCCTGCAGCCAATGACGATCAGGAATAATTCATGAAAAACCAACTTAGAATTATTGGTGGTGACTGGAAACGCCGTCAATTGGCTTTTGCCAGTATCGAAGGATTACGCCCCACACCTGATCGTGTGCGTGAAACTTTATTTAACTGGCTGATGTGGGATGTCCAGAATGCCTGTGTCTTGGATCTGTGTACCGGTTCAGGTGCTTTATCTTTTGAAGCATTATCACGTGGTGCAGCTTCAGTGGTGATGATTGAGCCGGATCGTACTCAGGCGCAATTCCTCACCCAAAATCTGGAATTACTCAAAGTCACCAAAGCACGTGCGCAACTTAAAATTGCGACAGCACAACAAGCATTAACCAGCCTGAAACAGCAGTTTGATCTGGTCTTTCTAGACCCACCGTATAGTCTGGACCTATGGGAAACTTTGGCCACTCAAGCTGATCCACTGATCAAAGAAGATGGTTTTATCTATGTAGAAGCCGATCGTGAACTGAGTACATTGAAGTTACCAAGTTCATGGCGTTTAGTTAAAAATACCAAAGCCGGTACAGTACGCGCAGGGCTGTATCAAAAAAAAGCAGCTTAAGACCTACTTATATTAAATACTCAAATAAAAAAGGACTCCTTAAAGGAATCCTTTTTTATAAATAGAAGGTAACGGTTAACGATTACGACGCCAGTCCCGATCGCCTCTGTCACGTTTCCAGTCACGATGATCTTTATGTTTTTTCCAGTCCTTATCACCACGATCCCGATCATAATGTCCATTACGATCATGATGATCGCGATAACCTTCATCCCAAGGATCAACCACACAGCCTGTTAGCGCTACTGCCAATACAGATGACAGTAATATCATTTTTTTCATGTTCATCACCTCTATACCGCACTCAATTAGTATCAAGTGATTTCATGAAGAGTACGCGGAGCCATTGTTGCACTCTTGTATGATTTTGTTCATTTTCCATACTTAATTAAAGGATTTGTCTCGGATTTAATAAAAATCATTTATGCATATTTACACTTAGATCCGCATAAATACAGCTAAGGATCTGCTTGGTTTTTCTAGCCATATTTTGAATACTACAAACTTTTCCAATATCCTGATTTTTATGACCTGGCTACTCTTTATTCTTGGTGCAATTATCGCAGGATTTGTACAGGGACTTACCGGTTTTGCTTTTGCATTAATTGCCATGTCATTCTGGGTATGGGGATTAAGTCCTCAACTTGCTGCGCCCTTAGTAGTTTTTGCCTCGGTGTGGAGTCACCTCATTTCATTATCCAATGAACCTAGACTTCCTCATCTGCACCGAACCTTATATCTACCTTATTTAATTGCTGGTCTGATCGGTGTCCCACTCGGCACCTGGTTACTGAATATCGTTGAAGCGAGTACTTTTCGTATTTTGCTTGGTATATTTCTCGTGATCTGGTGTCCACTGATGTTGCTTAATCCACAGGTTAAATTGATTCAGCATTCAGGCAAAACTGCGGACGTAGGCATTGGTTTGATCGGTGGTATTTTAGGAGGTTTAGGGGGATTCTGCGGTTCTGTGCCATCTGCCTGGCTGATGCTGAAACAGCTGCCGAAAGAACAGCAGCGCTATATATTGCGTCATTTTAATTTTGCCATACAGGTGTTTACCTTAGCCGCCTATTTACTGCAAG
Organism: Acinetobacter sp. GFQ9D191M; assembly: GCF_011174875.1. NCBI lineage: Bacteria > Pseudomonadati > Pseudomonadota > Gammaproteobacteria > Moraxellales > Moraxellaceae > Acinetobacter > Acinetobacter sp. GFQ9D191M. The sequence goes on along the minus strand of NZ_JAALGV010000059.1, from coordinate 86,938 downwards.
GGACCTTAAATCAGACTCACCTCCCCTATATGGCGGTACTCATTCTGGCTGTAAGTATTCCCGCTATTTTAGGCGCACGTCTGTTTCATCAAATTTCAGAATTACGTTTTAAACAGATTGTCTTAGGCTTGCTCTTCAGCTCGGGCTGCTTTCTCCTGATCAAAGAAGGCATTGACTCATTTGCGCGATAGAGCAGCTCTAAAACCTTACATCACTTTGCTTTCAGCCCTATTACTGTTATGTTAGCCCAAATGATTCTCAGGCGGATATAAGCAATGCAAATTCGTGATCAAATTATCCTTGTGACTGGTGGTGCTCGTGGATTGGGACTAGCCATTACCCAGCTCCTGATTCAGGAAGGTGCACGTGTGGTAGTAAATTACCATAGCAGCAAAACCCAAGCTGAAGCTTTGCAAAATCAGTATCCTGATCAGGTCTTTGCCTGTCAGGCAGATGTAACACAAGCTGATCAGGTAAAAGCTTTATTCACTGCCAGCAAGGCCCATTTTGGAGAAGCCATCCATTCCGTCATTAATAATGCGCTGGTGCAGTTTGAGTTTAATGGCGATGAGCGACCTAAAGTTGAAGATCTGACCTGGGAAAGCATGGCCCGTCAGTTTAGTGGAGCAGTTCAGGCCTGTTTAAATACGACGCAAGCTGCATTAGAAGATATGAAACAGGCACATTTTGGTCGTATCGTGAATATTGGGACTAACCTGGTTCAAAACCCTGTCGTTCCTTATCATGATTATACGACTGCGAAAGCGGCACTATTGGCCTTTACCCGAACTACTGCGCAAGACCTGGGTCAGTATGGGATTAATGTGAACATGCTTTCAGGCGGATTACTGCAAACCACGGATGCAAGTAAAGCAACGCCTGACTTTGTCTTTGATCTGATTGCTCAATCCACTCCTCTACGTCGCGTGATTACACCTGAGGAATTTGCGTCTGCTATTTTAATGTTCCTGTCACCTTATTCACGTGCAGTGACAGGTCAAAACCTGATTGTCGATGGCGGACTGGTTAAAGGTTAAAGATCGCCAAGGAAGAATGAGATTCTGAATTTTATTCTTCTATTTTTTGACCAGTTGTTGAATAAAACTACTTTTGCATAGCGCATTTACTTCTACAATAGTGCGCTCCCCATCAAAGTTCATCTATTTTCTATGAAACTCCTAACGGCATTGCTCAGTAGCATGTTACTGGCAGGTTGTATGTCCAATGATCTTAAAAAGTCAGAACAGCTTCTGCGAAACTTCAATTGTGCCAAGATTGATACAGCGCAAATGCCACACAGTAGTATGACGGATTATTATCAACACATGCTATACAGCAGCAAAACCAAGGTCGAATCTTATATTGAGCAATATCATCAAGGAGAAGAGCTTTTTGACCTGGGTTTATATGAAGTGGTAGAACAGCAATACAATCTTTATAAAGATGCCTGCCAGAATCTGGGGGGAATTTTATCTGAAGAGAATCAAAATTAAATTCGGTATTTATATATCGTACAGAAAAGCAGAGTCCATCCCTCTGCTTTTATTTTTCCTGAAATTAAAAATAGCGTTGATCAATACTGAATTTTTCAGGAAATTTAGGTTCAATATTGGCATAGAACGTCATGATCTCAGCCATATCCTGTTCATAATTTCCTGTTGGATAAATGATTTTACCTACGCCCGCTTCTTTTTTTGCATAATCCATATAAGCCAGCGCAATTGGCACACCCGCATTGATCGCCACATGATAAAAACCAGTTTTCCATTGTTCCTGACGGGCGCGTGTGCCTTCCGGCGTAACCAGCATGACTAGTTTAGGATGCTCTTTAAATAGACCTGTCATGACCTGAACCATGCTTGGACGTGGCTCACCCGGTTGTTTGGGACGACGGTCAATACCAATTCCACCCATTGCACGTACAAAAGGCCCAAATGGAAATTTCATATAGCTGTCTTTAATGGTCAGACGCACATTCACTTTTAATGCCTTTAAGGCCAAACGTGCATATAGTGCATCCCAGTTACTGGTATGTGGCGCTGCAATCATCACACATTGATCAAGGTCTTCGGGCCATTGGTCATCGGTTTTCCAGCCCATTAAATTTAAAGTTTTCTCAGCTAAATTTTCAAACACAGCTACATCACAATCATTATCAAAATTTCGCCACAGTCTAACAATGCAGCAGAATATAGATAGTGTATCCTGATCAATAAATCACCAATTAATATATATTTGTATTTTTAAACTTTAGGAAGAATTTTCAATTTATTGTTATTTGAATCTTCCTTCTTTCACTTCCTATTGCAAGCTCACTCTTTTAAGCAAATAGTGAGTTCAATTTATTTTACTGATTTATATATTTTTCCATCCTAATTTTAGGATATGTCGATTTTAGCTTTCTTTCTATACTTCGCTGACATAATAAATTTCAGGAAGATTTTCATGAAAAAGACTTTAATTTGTCTTGCCTTAGCGGGGTTACTTACAGCATGTGGCGGTTCAGATAATGATCGTACAGAGGGTTCATCACCTGTTCCACCTACAGCTCCGGTCGGAACCGAAACTGGTGTACTGACAGATGGAATTATCTCAGGGGTAACATATATCACCAGCAGTGGTGCGGAAGGGGTTACCAATGAAAAAGGTGAATTTAGATTTAATGACGGAGAAAAGGTTAAATTCCTGATTGGTGACGTACAACTAGGTCAAGAAATTGAAGCTAAAGAACGTGTTACGCCTTTAGATTTAGCACAAACTGAAATTGCACGTACCAACCTGATGGTGCTTTTACAGTCTTTAGATACAGATAGTAATCATGACAATGGGATTAGTATCAGTACTGAAGCTGCTAATGCCCTTCTTAATAAAAGTTTAGATTTTTCTAAGGCCCCTACAGCATTTGCTACAGACGTGGTATCAACAGGCGTAGTTACCACAGAAAAATTGATTACACCTGAAAAAGCTGCAGAAAACTTCCAGTCAACTTTCTATAAAGATATTGCCGGTACTTGGGAAATTGGCCGTAATGCAAACAGCGCTGTTCTAATCCATATTTTAGAAGATGGTCGTTATGCCTTAGGTCAAGCAGAAGCTGCTGACGGTGATGGAACGCCTGGCATTGAAACTGGAGAGTTAAACTGGAACGCAACTACAAGCGTGATTTCACCGCGCATTATTCAAGACAGTAATGGTGAATGGGGACTCTCAGATCCTGCAGAAGGCAAACCTTATACTTTAAACTATGATGGAACAACCTTAATCCTGACAGAACCGGGGATCAATACCGAATACCGTTTAAGCCGCGTCAAACAGTCTGCTAATGGTCTGGTAGGTGCTTGGAGATTTAGTGACACCCATTTATTTGCCTTCTTTGACACAAACTATTATTTCTTCCTGGACACTGAAGGCGGAGATGATTGTGGCTGGCCTGGAATTGAATATGGCAAATTTACTCTTTCAGGTAATACACTCACAACCACTGAAGTTTTATTCGATACCAATGAATGTGGCGGATTACAAGACAGTTCCGATGGCAGCAAGACCATTGCAAACATCAATGTATCGGCTGAGACTCTGATCTTGCATCCACAAGGTGAAGGTCCTGTAACATTACAGCGCGTTAGATAATGAGCACTGCCTACCTAAAGAATTATCTTTAGGTAGGTTTAATTAATATGTTCAAAATGAATCGTACATCCCATCAATAAGTGCATCAGCTCAATTTGTGAAGTGCAGTCAGTTTTTTCATAAATATTCTTAAAATAAGTGCGTACTGAACTTAAAGTGATCCCACATTTCACTGCAATTTCTTCTAATTTATAGCCATTGATTAAAAGTTCACACAAATCAAATTCACGTTTTGACAGTTGATATGCTTGCTGCAAATAAGCTCTAGATAATGAATAATGCCGGTTTTTGTCTGTCATAAATACAGCAATCTGATGCTGAGCTTCAGAAAATTGCTGCATTTTTCTCAACCTTTTAAAAGGCACAACAGTGAGCATCAATTGCTGTCCTTTAGAATCCTGCAGAGCCAGGACCCCACCTATTTCACTCGACATATTGGTATCTTCCAGCAAAGCACTCGATAGCAATCTTTCCAGACGTTCCTGATCACCTACCGGTGTTTTCAGCCGGTTATGCATATCCATTTCCAGACATGTTGAAGCTTCAATCATGCTTTGTGCTAGTGGATTTGAATAAGATAACTTGAGATCCTGATCCAGCAAAATAATACCGATTTTTAAACAGTCTAATACGGTATATAAGCTGATATTGTCTTGTTGTACCAAACTGATTTGCCGATGAATCTGTAAAGAGCGACGCAAATGTATGCCGATCCGTTTGAGAAAATTCAGTTCAGCTGCTTCAAAACCTTGAGTGTGTGGAGCACGATGTAGTCCCATGACTGCCCATCGATAATTTCCTCTGTCCAGTAACACTCCTGCCATATACCCTATCCCTGTAGGCTTAAGGCATTTTTCATAAAAAATATACTGCTCTGTTCCAGGTTTATCCGCATAATGACGGCAGTCCTGATTAAGTGCCTCCCCCATATCAATTTCATTCCATAGAGGCATGTGCAGCTTCATGTCAATAACCCGAATCCGTTCCTCCTGATAAGCAGCCAGACTTTCTTCCGGGATATTGTAAGTATAAACAAAGTCATAGGCTGGATTGAATTGATCAAGGCCGGTAAAAATTGCACTATGACTCTGGGTATATTGCACAATATCCTGAATGACCTCCAGCCATAAAGCAGGCAATAAAGCAGCATCATATATTTTCGCGATGATATTATTTTCCTGTTCTGCTTTCATGACCGCTCTTATTAATAATTATTTCTATCAAATCATAACCTTAAGGTTTATAAAATAAAACTAAAGAAAACCTATCGCTTATTTTGTATTTTAATTATCTTAGTTTCTCATCTACATATATTTAATCCGTTTCACTTAACGAATCAATTTTTAACAAGATCTCTCTGTATATTGATAGCTCATACTTTTAATGTAAATCCTAATACAGAAGAACAAGAGGATGATCTTCAATGAAAAAAATACTATGGCCTGCTTTATTGGTAGTAACAGTTACTAGTTTAAGTGCATGTTCTAAACAGAATGACCGCGATATGGCCAGTGCAGATACTCAATCTAATACCACAAATGCTCCTGTTACTACAGAGACTACAAATAGTCAAAGCAATATGAGTACTGAGATGAGCAGTAATGCCACTGCCAACTCAAACTGGGCAGGTGAATATGAAGGTGTTTTCCCGTGTGCTGACTGCGAAGGTATTAAAGTTGAACTAGATCTTAATCCTGACAAAACTTATGAATTGAGTGAGGAATATTTAGGTAAAACTGGAAATAATGAAACTGAAACCAAAGGTAGCTTCACTTTCGATCCTCAACAACCTTCTATTATCGTCCTAGATGGAAAAGCTGAAAACCGGAAGTTTTATGTAGGTGATAATTTCGTTGAAGCTCGTGATATAGAAACAGGTAAGGAAATACAGAGTAATCTGAATTATAAATTAGTTAAAAAATCACCTTAATCATTTTGTAACTTAATAAAAAATCCCCGCAAAAGCGGGGATTTTTTGAGCATATAATCGGGTAATGAATTACATCATACCGCCCATACCACCCATGCCGCCCATATCAGGCATAGCTGGTTTTTCTTCTGGAATTTCAGTAATCATACATTCTGTTGTTAACATCAAGCCAGCAACAGAAGCTGCATGCTCAAGTGCAGAACGAGTTACTTTAGCAGGGTCAAGAATACCCATTTCCAGCATGTCACCGTATTCGCCTGTCGCAGCGTTATAGCCATAGTTACCTTCACCGTTCTTCACAGCATTGATCACTACAGATGGCTCATCACCAGCATTGGCTACGATTTGACGAAGAGGAGCTTCGATTGCACGACGAAGAATGTTGATACCTACGTTTTGGTCATCGTTAGCACCAGTCAAACCATCAAGTGCAGATGCAGCACGTACCAGTGCAACACCACCACCTGCAACAACACCTTCTTCAACTGCAGCACGAGTTGCATGAAGTGCGTCGTCTACACGGTCTTTCTTTTCTTTCATTTCAACTTCAGTTGCAGCACCGATTTTAATCACTGCTACACCGCCTGCCAATTTAGCAACGCGTTCTTGAAGTTTTTCTTTGTCGTATTCAGAAGTAGATTCTTCGATTTGTGCACGGATTTGCTGAACACGCTCAGAAATCTGATTTGCATCACCAGCACCATCAACAATCACTGTATTTTCTTTAGATACAGTTACTTTATGTGCAGTACCTAAGTGTTCAAGTGAAGTTTGATCTAACTGCATACCGATTTCTTCAGAAATTACAGTACCACCAGTCAGGATCGCGATATCTTGAAGCATCGCTTTACGACGGTCACCGAAGCCAGGTGCTTTAACCGCACATACTTTGATAATGCCGCGCATGTTGTTCACTACAAGTGTAGCCAATGCTTCGCCTTCAACATCTTCAGCGATGATAAGAAGAGGCTTACCAGTTTTCGCAACAGCTTCTAGAACAGTGATCAATTCACGGATGTTACTGATTTTCTTGTCAACCAACAGGATGTATGGGTTTTCAAGTTCAGCAGTTAAAGTGTCTTGTTTATTTGCAAAGTATGGAGAGATATAACCGCGGTCAAACTGCATACCTTCTACAACATCAAGCGAGTCTTCGAAGCCTGAACCTTCTTCAACAGTGATTACGCCTTCTTTGCCCACTTTTTCCATTGCTTGTGCAATCAGAGAACCAACAGTGGTGTCAGAGTTTGCAGAGATCGAACCGACTTGCTCAATCGCTTTAGAATCAGAAGCTGGTTTTGCAGTTTGTTTAATATTTTCAACAACAGTTTTCACTGCAAGGTCGATACCGCGTTTCAGATCCATTGGGTTCATACCCGCAGTTACTGACTTGATCCCTTCGTTCAGGATTGCTTGAGCCAATACAGTTGCAGTTGTTGTACCGTCACCTGCGATATCATTGGTTTTTGAAGAAACTTCACGAACCAGTTGCGCACCCATGTTTTCGAATTTGTCTTTCAGGGTAATTTCTTTCGCAACAGATACACCATCTTTAGTAATGTGCGGTGCACCGAAAGAACGGTCGATTACAACGTTACGGCCTTTAGGACCTAAAGTCACTTTCACCGCATCTGCAAGGATGTTCACACCAGCGATCATTTTTGAACGAGCTGAATCACCAAATTTTACGTCTTTAGCTGACATATTTGACTCCGAATATTGTTATATCTTTACAAAATCTGAATTGGAATGAGTAAAACGATCTGGCGCAGATTAAGCTTCTAATACTGCCAGAATGTCAGACTCTTTCATGATTAAAAGTTCTTCGCCGTTTACTTTTACAGTTGTACCTGCATAAGTACCGAACAATACTTTGTCGCCAACTTTTACGTCTAACGCGCGTACACCATTGTCAGTGATTTGACCATTACCAACTGCAATGATTTCACCTTGTGCAGGTTTTTCAGCAGCAGAACCTGGAAGTAAGATGCCCCCAGCTGTTTTTGTTTCTTCTTCAACACGACGAATAACAACGCGGTCATGTAATGGACGAATGTTGCTCATAAATAACTCCATCAGACTAAGTCTTTTTTAGATCACCGATGACGACTTATTTATTCCATTGGTCATCATCAAAATTTTTTGATGTCCTTTTTATGGAGATGGAATAAAACGCTTCAAGGGCAAAAATGAAAAAAAATTGGTTTTTTTTTAATTTTTTGATGGATTGCGTATTTTTTGTCTATTTATTTATGGGACCAGGCTGTGGAACAAAGGTTTTTAACTGTTCATCAAAACAATATTGCGTAATTTTTCCTGTTGCATCAATTGCATTAAAGCTATTCGGCTGATTCTTATCGAGCCGATGTGACGCAGAAGTCCCGGCATGTACATCATAAACCGGATGATCTCCTCCCAATTCGAATATATGGTTCAAATCATAGACTGCGGTATGATGCAAATGCCCATGCAATACAGCAAACAGACCATGTTGCGACCAAGACTCCAATGCAATTTTGGCCATCAGGGGAATATCCTTAAACCCCCGCCTATTCTGAAATGGCACATAAAAAGGTTGATGACTGACAATAATCTTAATTTTGGAAGCAGGTGCCTGCTGTAGTTTTAGGTCAATCCTTTGAATCTGCTCAAGTGATAAATGGCCTTTGGTATGATATCGACGTCTAATTGAATTTACCCCAATCAGATAAAAATGTTCAGTTTCTAAAACAGGCTCGAGTTCACCGAAAAATAATTGATAACGGGTAAATGGAGTAAATAGCCGATTCCATAAATGATAAAGCGGAATGTCATGATTCCCCGGGATCACCAGATAAGGCGTATTCAACTGATCCAGAAACCGTTTACATGCAAAGAACTGCCCTAAACGTGCTCGCTGGGTGAGATCGCCGCTGACTACCACCGCTTCCAGTGCATGATCCCGACAAAATTGCTGGATGGCTTCCAAACATTCAGGTCTTTCTGTACCAAAATGCAGATCAGAGAGATGTAGAATCATGCGGCACCATTACACTTAAACTATTTTTTAAAACTGAAATATTTAAAGGTGGTATCATTTCTACCGTTTCTCCATCTATAGCCACCATTAATTTCTTACGTTTAGACTCAATTCGCACCTGATCCGCAGCAAAACTATAGACATTGGAGGCTTCATCAATTTTGCCCCGAATTAACTGATATACCAGCTTGAATAACGTCAGCTTGTCACTTTTAGAGACCACAACCCCAGCCACCTTCCCTTGCTCAGCAGCTTGGGCAATCCGCATTTTCATGTCTGCCAGTTGAAGTGGATTATTACCAAAGAAAATCAGTGGAGTTTTGACCGGATATTTCTTCTGACCTACCCAAATTTCCAGTTTTAATTCTTTACGGTCACGAATCAAAACATCGAGTGCTGAGGTATAGGCATGTAAAGGTAGTCGACCAAAAATACGGTTATAGTCTTCACGTTTTTTAATAAATAAAGGATATAAGCCCAGACTAGCATTGTTCAGGTAGATTTCCTGATTAATGCGCGCTACATGGATACGCTTGGTTTGACCCGTTGCAATGACCTGTGCGGCTTCAACCAAATCTAAGGGAATATCCAGCAATCTTGCCGCATAGTTAAAAGTCCCTAAAGGCAATATTCCGACTGGAATATCAGTTTCAAGCAGGTGTTTGGCGACTGAATTGAGCGTACCATCTCCTCCAGCCGCCACGACTACACCATGATCTGGCGATTGTTGATGCCGTTGCAGCACTTCAGCAATAACTTTTTTGAACTGTTCTGGATCTTTGATTTCAAAGGCTTTAGTCTCAAAATCATGCGCTGCAAAAATATCTAGTAATTGCCCATATTTTTCTTGCTGGTCGAATAGACGAAAACCAGAATTATGATTATAAATAATAGATAAGGGTTTAGATCGATTAGACATTTTTTACACAGATTGATGCATACCTATTGGCATTTTGTCCAATTCATAAACAATTAGTAGTTGCTTTATGTAAAATTCGAATGGTGACCATTTATTTAATCAATAACAAATATAACTGAACAATTTTAATTAAATATTTGATTTAAATAGAAATAATTAGAATAAATACCACACATAAATCTAATAAATACATATTTAAGATTTTGAATTTATTTATATATTATTGTTTTATATAAATTTAAACAGAAAATAGCATAATATTCCAAATAAAATCCAGCACTTCTTTAGTCTTATTTTTTTGATGATTTTATGCTTTAATACAGCCACTTTTTTTCATATTTCATCTGGCCAGTATTTTATTGACCAGATTGTACTTTGTACAAAATTTTGTACACATTTGAGATAGGCCTCACCATGACCCAAGTGAACGCACCAGAATTCGTTCGTCACCCTAAGCTTATTGCATGGGTGGAAGAAATTGCTAAATTAACAAAACCAGCAAAAATTGAATGGTGTGACGGTAGCGCAGAAGAATATCAACGTTATATCGACTTGATGATCGCTAACGGCACAATGCAAGCGCTTAACCAAGAGAAACATCCTGGTTCTTATCTTGCAAATTCTGATCCTTCTGACGTTGCTCGTGTTGAAGACCGTACTTTTATCTGTTCTGCAAATAAAGAAGATGCTGGCGCGACCAATAACTGGGAAGATCCAGCAGTTATGCGCGAAAAATTGAATGGTCTGTTTGACGGTTCAATGAAAGGTCGCACCCTGTATGTGGTTCCATTCTCTATGGGTCCTTTGGGTTCACACATTGCGCACATCGGTATCGAATTAACTGACTCTCCTTATGTAGCAGTCAGCATGTCTAAAATGGCTCGTATGGGTAAAGCTGTTTATGACGTTCTAGGCACAGATGGCGAATTTGTTCCTTGCGTACACACTGTGGGTGCACCACTTGAAGAAGGTCAAAAAGATGTTGCTTGGCCTTGCAACAAAGAAAAATACATCGTGCACTACCCAGAAACTCGTGAAATCTGGTCATTTGGTTCTGGTTACGGCGGTAACGCATTGTTAGGTAAAAAATGCCTGGCTTTACGTATTGCATCTTATATGGGTCGTCAACAAGGCTGGTTAGCTGAACACATGCTGATTCTTGGCGTAACTAGTCCTAAAGGTGAAAAACACTACATCGCAGCTGCATTCCCATCTGCTTGTGGTAAAACAAACTTCGCAATGCTGATTCCACCAGCAGGTTATGAAGGTTGGAAAATTGAAACTGTAGGTGACGATATTGCCTGGATCAAACCAGGTGAAGATGGTCGCTTATATGCAATCAACCCTGAAGCTGGTTTCTTCGGTGTAGCTCCTGGTACAAATACCAAAACGAATCCGAACTGTATGGCAACGCTTCATAAAGACGTGATCTATACAAACGTTGCTGTGACTGACAACGGTGAAGTTTGGTGGGAAGGTCTGACTAAAGAAGCACCTGCGAATCTGACTAACTGGAAAGGTCAACCACACACTGGCGAAGAAAAAGCAGCTCATCCGAATGCTCGTTTCACAGTCTCTGCTGGTCAATGCCCTTCTATTGATGCTGACTGGGAAAATCCAGCGGGTGTTCCAATTTCAGCGTTCATCTTCGGTGGTCGCCGTGCAGACACAGTGCCTCTGATTTCAGAAGCATTTGACTGGGTTGATGGTGTTTATAAAGCTGCAACCATGGGTTCTGAAACAACTGCTGCTGCTGTTGGTCAACAAGGTATCGTTCGTCGCGACCCATTTGCGATGCTTCCATTTGCTGGCTACAACATGGCTGACTACTTCACTCACTGGTTAGAAATGGGTGAGAAAGTTGGCGAGAAAGCTGCTGCTGCTGGTAACAAGCTTCCTGGTATCTACAACGTGAACTGGTTCCGTCGTGATGCTGAAGGTAACTTCGTATGGCCTGGTTTCGGTCAAAACATGCGTGTTCTTGAGTGGATCATCGATCGTTGTGAAGGTCGTGCTGATGCTGTTGAAACTCCAATCGGCCGTGTACCTACTTACGAACAGCTAAACTGGACTGGTTCTGATTTCACTAAAGAACAATTTGACCTGGTAACTTCTCAAGACAAAGATCAATGGATCAAAGAACTTGAAAGCCACACTGAATTGTTCAACAAATTGGGTGATCGTCTGCCAGAAGCGTTGAAAAAACGCCAAGCTGAACTTCTTGAAGCGGTTAAATCTGCTTAATTGCTGATTTAATTTTAAAAAGGTCGCGTAAGCGGCCTTTTTTATTACCTTAAGATAAGGTTAAAGCCAATCGTTTAATCTGTTTTACATCTAAATAAAAACCACATTTACTGTTCATTAATCTCCTTAAAGAACAGCATTTAACCAGTTAATCCAATGTAAAAATCAAGCAATTACTCTAAACAAATGGTAAATTTATGTTTTATAAAAATATTTGAAAACTACATTATTTATTAAGACTAAAGTCCTATAAAAAGAGAAAACTTGGAGGCGTATAAGTATATGAAATTTCCTCACTTTCTCTCTCACTAAAACATAACTTTTTAGATTTTATAGCAATGAAAATTTAAAAAAGATGTGTTTTACAGCATTCCTTTGGAGCAATGTTGTGAATCAGCCACTTCCTGAAGCTGCTACACCGCAGCTTGATCGTAAAACACGGGTTAAATCTATTCTCGGTGGTTCTGCAGGTAACCTGGTCGAATGGTACGACTGGTATGTTTATGCAGCCTTTACCTTATATTTCGCTTCACAGTTCTTCCCTGATGGCGACAATACCGTCAAACTTCTTCAGGCTGCTGCTGTATTCGCACTTGGTTTCTTGATGCGTCCGATTGGCGCATGGATTATGGGGATTTACGCTGACCGTAAGGGTCGTAAAGCCGGTTTAACACTTTCTGTATCTTTGATGTGTGTCGGTTCCCTGATTATTGCCTGTGCACCCACCTATGATTCAGTGGGCATGCTCGCCCCTGCGCTGCTGTTATTTGCTCGTTTATTACAAGGTTTGAGTGTAGGTGGTGAATACGGTTCAAGTGCCACTTACTTGACTGAAATGGCAGGTAAAAATCATCGTGGTTTCTACTCAAGCTTCCAGTATGTGACCCTGATCTCAGGTCAACTATTGGCACTCTGTGTCTTGATCTTCCTACAACGCACTTTGACTGAAGCACAACTCACTGAATGGGGCTGGCGTATTCCCTTCCTGATTGGTGCATTCTTAGCGATTGTGGTGTTCTGGATCCGTCGCGGTCTGGTAGAAACACAATCTTCAAAACAGGCTGTTGAACAGGCGAAAAAAGGTGGCCCTAAATCCGGTGCCTTAGCTTTATTCACTAAATATCCTAAACAGGCATTTACCGTGATCATGCTAACTGCAGGTGGTACTTTAGCTTTCAATACTTTCACTACCTATCTGCAGAAATATCTGGTGAACACCTCAGGATTTGAAAAAACCACAGCGACTGAAATCACGACTCTTGCGATCTTTGTATTCATGCTCTTGCAACCTGTGATTGGTGCACTCTCTGACAAGATCGGCCGCAAGCCAATCATGATTGCCTTTGGTGTGCTTGGTGTACTATTTACCATTCCTATCTTTAATGGCTTAGGCTCAACTACCAACCCAACTACAGCATTCATGCTGTGTATGAGTGGTATGGTGATTGTGACTGGTTATACAGCGATTAACGCAGTGGTAAAAGCTGAACTATTCCCTGCCCATATCCGTGCCCTAGGTGTAGCTTTGCCTTATGCAATTGCTAATACCCTGTTTGGTGGTACAGCAGAACTGGTGGCTTTAAGCTTTAAAAATGCCGGCCATGAAAACTACTTCTTCTATTACATTACTTTTATGATTGGCCTGTCGCTGCTCACTTATGTCTTTATGAAAGACACTAAAAAGCACAGCATGATTACTGATGACTAAGTAACTGTATTGCTTTAGGAGCTTTCCGGATGGAAACATTCGGAAAGCTTTTTTATTGGAATTTTATGTTTACTGCCATTCCGCTATTTCGTTGCTATGGCATACTTGTCTGATAAAAATACGGGAAATCATCATGATGAAAAAAACAGTTTTTTTACTCGGTTTAACTATCGGCACTTTAGGCCTGACAGCATGTCAGACGGCGCCTCAACAATTTAACGGTCAGACCGGTTATGAAATTCTGGAACGTTCAGAAAATTCTGCAACCTTAAGCTATACATTAGCAGGACGACCAAGTCAGGATGAAAACAGATTACAGGCTGCTTGCAGACAAGTCCTTGGAACCACTAGAAGCTATAATATCCAGATTATCAATAGTCAGGAAATAGTTAACCCAACTCCAGAACAGGTTCAGTATGGCCGTCAACTCGGGGATAGTCGTACCCAGATCAGCTTGAGTAATACACCTGATTTATATAACAGTGAAAATCCAGGTGCCCGAGAGGCATTAGATGCCCGCCCTACCACTGTGCGTGTGATTCGCTATACCTGCTCATAAAAACAGAGCATAAAAAAGGGCTTGATGCCCTTTTTTTCTTTTTCAATTCTTGGATGTTATTTAGTTCGATAGAAGCTGACATTACGGAATTCTGGTGATTCATCCAGATCTGGCCAGGTAGTCGCACTACGTTCATCCAGTTTGAGATATTGCGGATGACTAAAATTTTTCACCCGACTATCTGCGACCCAGACTTCTGGTGCAAATTTCAGGAATTCATCCAGGAAGAAACGGTTACACTGATCATAAAGCACATCTGCCGCTAGCAGTATATCCACCTGTTCTGCTTTATAGAGATCATCCAGATATTCCAGCTCAACATCATTTAACTCAGCATTGGCACGACAGGCATTCAGACTGACCTGATCGATATCACAACAGATCACACGTTTGGCTCCTGCCATTTTCGCTGCAATAGCAACAACACCTGATCCTGCACCAAAATCTAGTACCACTTTGTCTTTGACATGATGCGGTTCAGCCAGCAACCACTGTGCCATGGCCAATCCTGATGCCCAGCAGAAGATCCAGTACGGCGTATCATTCCAGATACGACGAATCACTTCATCATCTAGTTTGTCTGTCGGAAAGACTGGTGGAATCAGCCAGAGTGAAATCGGTGTTTCTGGTAGCTGCTGTGCCATCAGTTCACAATTAGGAATAACTTGGTGTAAGGCTTGAAGTAAATGCTCAGGGGCTTTAGGAAATTGGAAAGTACAGCTCATGAAGAAAGCCTTGATGCGAAAATATCTTTATTGGAATTTATACATTAATCGGATACATGACCACGTCATTCGCAGCTGTTCGAGGCAGACTGAAATCTAATTCGTCCTGTTTTTGCGACACATCAACCACGCAAAAGAAATATGACGAGTTCTGCGAATGACAAATGGTTTTGGTTACTTTTGCCGAAACAAAAGTAACGAATGAGCTTCTTACATCTATAGTCACAACGATACAACTCCGCCGTAACTAATTAAAATTTCAATTAACCCAAAGCCTTCTCAGCAGCTTCTACAGTTTGACGAATCAGCGTAGTGATTGTCATAGGACCTACACCACCCGGAACTGGGGTATAAGCAGAAGCGATTTCTTCGATACCGACTAATTGAATATCACCCACACCACCGCCATCACGTGGGTGGAAGCCAGCATCAACAACCACTGCACCTGGTTTAATCCAGTCTTTCTGGATCAGTTCAGCTTTACCCACCGCACCCACGATAATGTCAGCTTGTTTTACAAATTCTGGAAGGTTTTGAGTACGTGAATGGCAAATAGTCACTGTAGCATTCGCTTCAAGCAACATTGCTGCCATTGGTTTACCTAGAATCGCAGAACGACCAACCACTACCGCATGTTTACCTGCGATTTCAATATTGTTTTCTTTCAGGATGGTCATGATACCTGCAGGAGTAGCAGAACCATAAGCTGCTTCACCCATCGCCATACGACCATAGCCCAGACAAGTCACACCATCGACGTCTTTTTCAAGCGAGATAGCATCAAAACAAGCACGTTCATCAATTTGTGCAGGAACCGGATGTTGTAACAGAATACCGTGAACATCCGGATTTGCATTCAATTTTTCAATTTCAGCCAGCAATTCTTCAGTAGTCGTTTCTTTTGGAAGCTCAACTTTTAATGAATCCATACCAACACGGCGGCAAGCATTGCCTTTCATGCGTACATAAGTTGCAGATGCGCCATCGTCACCCACCAAAATAGTCGCAAGAATTGGAGTACGACCTGACTTTGCTTTCAGCGCTTCTACGCGAGTTAACAAGTCAGCTTCAATTTGCTTCGCCAATGCACGACCGTCTAGAACTAATGCCACGGCACTTCTCCCAAGTGTTGATATGAATCAATTTTGCACATTCTACATGATAATTCTGAATATTTTCCGCCATATGCTGTTTTTATGCGCATACAAATGAATATCCTATTGTTTTTTTTTCAGAGCTTGATAATATACGCATCAACAAGACGCGGCGGGGTGGCAGAGTGGTCATGCAGCGGACTGCAACTCCGTGGACGCCGGTTCGATTCCGACCTCCGCCTCCAATCTTGTTAAAGCCCGAGTGGTGAAATCGGTAGACACAGGGGATTTAAAATCCCCCGCCCACAAAGCGTGCCAGTTCGAGTCTGGCCTCGGGCACCATTCTTCTACTACTGAAGATGGTGCAAATAAAGAACCCAGCGAAAGCTGGTTTTTTTATGCCTGTAATTTGCTAAATCTAATTCTCAATAGAATTCTATAAGCATTCGCCAACCTGCTCTGCTTTCAAAATATTATCCAGCAGAGCGTAAATAACCTTCCAGATCCTGTTCCAGTTTTTCCTGAAAATGAATCGGCTCAATGATCTTTACATACGGTAGCCAGTAACGTACCAGTGGCAATAACTGCATTTCATGACGAATCTGACAACTAATTAACAATTCTCCAGACTCTGATTCCTGTTCGATCTGCTGTTCCGGAAATAAACGGCGCTCTTTAAAAAATACCGTGACTTCAGGTTGCACCTTCATCAAAACCTGCTGTTTTTGCTGACCAAACCAGATGCTGTCTTCATCTGCCAGCATTTTCAGAACTTCAGGATCATGCTCAAAGCTTTCATTTTCAAAAACCAGTTTGACTTCCTGCAACTGACTTAAACGATAAGTTTTAAGTTCAGCTTCAGTGACACCAGCCAGATACCAGATGCCATGATGATGAATCAACCGGTATGGCTGGATGATTCGTGCTTGATCGGAATATTGCAGCTCAACCTGCTGCCGTTTATAGATCGCCCCTGCAAGCAGCTTGAAATGCTCGGCAAACTGTTTGGCATCTTCAAAATAATAGCCTTTTGCCGAAAATACCTGATTTGCCCGCTCATCCAGCAATTCACGAATAAAAGACATATCCAGTGCCGGATACAGCTCACTGATTCCGGACAACTGTGCAAAATTCTGGATATCCTGCAACTTGAAACGCCCTAAATATGAAGGCTCAAGATAATAGCGTTTGGTATTTTGATCCTGTATGAGCGGTAAATACGCATTCAGACGAACAAAATCACGCTCAATGGTACGGGTGCTGACCTGAAATTCTCGTGCCAGCTCCTGTACACTTAACTGATGCCCTATATTAAGTTTGGTTAAAATATTTGCCAAACGGTCTGCGAGGCGCTCATGCGTTGACGCATTGCCCTTCATAAATACCCTCTTCGTGCCGCTTGTGCAGCACAATGAATCATTTGCTTAGAATTTTTAAATTATGGGAAAATTATACAGCCAAATAAAAACAAGATTAGAGTTATTCACTTCAACTTAAGGCTAATAGGCAAGATGTTTTTTAAGATTTTTTACGACGTTTGTAGTGAGGTTTTGGTGCTGAGTGGCTCAGCCGTTCCATATAGCGTTCCAGATGCAACATGGCTTGATACAGCTTGTGTAAATCGGAACGAAGTAACTGATTACGGATAATCGCTTTATGCAAACGCTTCAATGCACGAAAGCCATGTTCATGCGTATAAGGGGCCGACACTATCTTCATAATATACTTCCTTTTAATACGTGACATTTCATCAAATACCAAACAATTTAGTCAGATTATATTTAAGCGCTAATTTACTCCTCAGTTTTGACAGGTTGTGTCGAACAATCGACACTTTTTACCGTTTTTTAAAATTTATACTCCTATTTCAAGCAATTAATTTAAATTATTTATCGTTTTTTATGCAAAATAAAAGCCAACAAAAGTTGGCTTTTAGTATTTCTATCACAAGAATAATTAGATGATTTCCACCACAATCTTACCGATATGTTCACCTGTATCCATCGCTGCATGCGCATCCTGAATCTGGTCAAACTTGAAGGTTTTATAAATCATCGGTAAACATTCACCTTTTGCCCAGAGTGGCGCCACATGCTCTTTCAGGCCTTGGGCAATTTCAGCTTTCTCAGCCGTATTGCGTGCACGCATAGTAGAGCCGGTAATGGTCAAACGCTTCATCATGATTTGACCCAATTTTACCTCCTTAGCCTTAGCACCGCCCAGGAATGCGATATACACCAGACGACCATCACGACGCAGCAGATTCAGATTTTTCTCTAGGTACGGCGCACCCACCATATCCAGAATCACATCTACACCGGCATTATCCGTAGCTTCATTGATGACCTGCTCAAAGTCTTGGGTCTTGTAATTGATTCCTGTGGTCAGGTGTGAAATCGCCTGGATTTTTTCATCACTGCCTGCTGTCGCAAAGGTTTTGATGCCTAGAGATTTGCACAGCATTAAGGCCGTGGTTCCGATTCCGCTAGTTCCGCCATGAATCAGCACAGTCTCTCCTGCCTTAGCCTTACCCATCTGGAACACATTTACCCATACAGTGAAAAAGGTTTCAGGAATCGCTGCAGCCTGTACAAAGCTCACGCCTTCAGGAATGTTTAAAGTCTGACTCTCCGGCACGACGCAATATTCTGCATAACCACCGCCATTGGTCAGACCACAGACTTTGTCACCTACTTTAAACTGGCTTACTTCACTCCCGACTGCGACCACTTCACCGGTAACTTCCAGACCCGGTACAGGAGTCACGCCCTTAGGCATTGGATACAAGCCCTGACGCTGCAAGATATCCGGACGGTTAATCCCGAAAGCATGTACCTTAACCAGCACTTCGTCTGCTTTAGGTTCAGGGATGGCAACCGTTTCATAAGCGAGTTTCTCTACACCACCCGGTTCTGTAATGATGACTTGTTGCATGCTTTGTTGCGTCATGGATTCTTTCCCTAATATTCACGTTTCATATTTTTCGAACTTATTTGAACATAGAAATGCTATGGATTGAAGCAGCATGGACTTATGTATAATCAGCTGCCTATTTAATAAATTGATATAAGACCACTGATGACAATAATTACAAAAGCGAAAACCGAGGATATCGACGCTATTCTTGAAATCTGGTTCCAGGCTTCTTTAAAGGCGCATGATTTTATTCCTGCTAGTTATTGGGAAAATCAGCTACTTCCAATGCGAGATGTATATTTACCCTTAGCAGAAAACTATGTCCTTAAAGAAAATCATACGGTGCTTGGCTTTGTTTCATTATTAAAATCGGAAAATGTATTAGCTGCACTTTTCATTGATCCTGAGCAGCAAGGTGCTGGCTATGGCCGCCGTTTAGTTGATTTCTTAAAACGGCAATGTGATCAGCTGCATTTAAGTGTCTATGCTGCAAATACATCAGCAGTTCATTTTTACCAAAAGCAGGGTTTTAAGATGATCACTCAGGGAGTTGATGAAAATACCGGTCAGGCTGAACTCACTATGAGCTGGTTTAAATCTTAATTTTGAAATGATGAGAGCAAATTCATGTCAGCAGTCATCGCCTACAATGAAGATAATTACAGTGACTTCGAATGGTTTGAAGGCTTTGCTGTAATCCGTTTCTATGCTGACTGGTGCAAGCCTTGCGTACAGAATTTTCCGGTTTTTGAGGAACTGGCAGCACAATATGCTGGGCATAACCCAGAAATTAAGTTCGGCAAGGTCAATGTCGATCAATCACCGATTCTGACCTTACGCTATAACGTCTATGGCTTGCCCTCTACCCTGATCTTTAAAAATGGGCAGATCATTCAACGCATTGCTGGTGTGAAAAGCCTGACTGAAATGAAATCTATTTTGTCTCAAGTTCTGAATAAGTCATCCGATTCCGACTGATTCGAATAAGCAATTTCTTATTTAGCAGATTGATCTGACATCTGCACAAACTGCATCAGAAATTTGCGTACCAGCGGCAATACAAGCAGAATCAGTGGAAATGCCACCAGCCATGACAGCCCCCAAGCATGTAACCATAGCGAGATAAACGCATCGCTCCAACCTTTATTCAGCAGCATATTAAAGCAGGAAATCGCGCCACTCATAATGCCAGATAGAATCAGTGGCATCAGCCAATTCAGATGTTTCGGGTGGAATTTTGGGAGATTATTGCTCATAGATGACCTTCTTACTTACTTCTCTTCTTTAAGTTGATTTTGTGCTTTCACGGTTTGCTTCATATCGCACTTTTATAAATGGATGATCTTAGCTGCAGCCTGTTCGATCTGATCGGCGATTTCTTTGATCTGTTCAACACTCATGTTTGTTTGCAGTTTTAAACGTAGAGACGCTTTCAGGCTCTCCATCGCTTGGTTGATATCACTATAACGCTCATCAGTCTGAATACGTCGACGGGTTTCAAAGCGACTCAGGATCAGCTCAATAGCGTCTTTATGAGCTGCGAGATGTTCAATGCCTTGAGAGGAAATGCTGTAGCGTTTACGTTCATCTGTCGTGATTTTTGAGGTGATGAACTGCTGTTCTTCCAGATAATTAATAGTTGGGCAAATCGTACCTGTACTCGGCTTATAGTTTCCGCCTACGAGCGCTGCCACGTCTTTGATAATGTCATAGCTATATTTAGGGTTCTGCGCCACAAAATGCAGTACCAATAGCTTCATCTGCCCTGCTTCAAAGAGGCGTTTACGTGGCTTGGGAGAGTTTTCTCGTTCTTCTGAAATGACAGAATCAGGAATACTTGACATAACAAAGATATATCTTAAATTTAATTAAGATATATCTTATCACCATTAAAATAATTATCAAATCATGTAACATTCAATCATATTTTCTTTTTGAGTTGTTTTTATGGGGAAAATAAGAGACATGCTCCTAACAGGCATGACACAAGCAGAGCGTAAAGAAGTACAACAAGCACTTGGACAATTAAGTGAATTACATAGAAAACTTTCAACCACTTATACACTAGCAGATAATTTAGAACATATTACTGATGGACGTGATGCAGCTGCAAAATTAATTAAAGGTGAAATTGATTTACTGCAGCTAGAAATTCAAATCTTAATTAACAAATTCTAAATCTACCCTCTTTCTGTTGTGCTCCAGATTTGTATTTATACATCCTCGCTTATATACCTCTGTCATATTCAAGCTACTATATTTTCTCATTATAGATGTGATATCAGTGTCTTTTGTTTCCAACATATAATTGATAGCTTCACTGAATCCATAGTTAAAACCTTTCATCCGGCTTTCTTCTTCTTTTCTAATTTCCACTTGCTCTTCTGCGGTTAAATCGCCCTGCTCAAGTTTATTTCTTGATGTAAAACTACGCCCAAACGTTTCATACAAATCTAAATTTGGCTCAGTTATGCCTTTTTTAATTGAAGCGACTGCACCATACCACCCCCAAAAAGCAGCGTCTGAGAAGTCAAAACAATGCGATTCAACATCCCTATTGAGTTCATCTAATACTTGCTGTTTTGTTTTACCACAAGATACCAATACACAGAATATTAGTAAAAATATAACCATTTTCATTTTATTCTCAATTTTTAAACTTATATTTTGTCTTTAATATTTAAATTATCACTTTAGACTCATTCAAAAACCCTATCAACATAATTTTCTTTTAATGCATTGAAAAACCCGCCTTTCAGCGGGTTTTTCTTAAAATCAGCCAGTCTTATAGACGAACCAATTCCACAATTTTCTCAGCCAGTTCTTCAACTGCATCGGCTGTGTAAGTTACATCTGTACCTTCTGCAAGGTCAGTAATCACCACCACACCTGTTTCACGTACAAGTGCAACCTGTACATCAGTCAGACCCGCTTTCGCAATTGCAACTACACCTTGCTGAATCAACAGGCTTTCAAGTGCTTGAGCATTTTCCAGTGCTTTCGCAGTTACAGTGACCGCAGCAGGTTTTTGACCTAAACGTGCAGCACGTGCTTCGGCAGTCACAGGCTCGTTGTGTGCAGTCCATTCCACTGCAGCTTCAACCATACCCGCACCAACAGTCACGTTGCTTAGACGGTCGATGAAGATGAATGAACCTGTGTAACGGCTATCTTGGTAACGGTCGAATACCACTGGCGCATCAAATTCAATCGTTACGTCAGCAATCGCATTCAGATCAAGCTGCTCAACCTGCATTTTTTCCAATGTATTTACATTGGTACGGTAGTTAATTTTCGCAACTTTCGCAGGAATGGTTTGCGTACCAAACTTCACGTTATAAAGTTTGCCAACCACTAATGGCTGATCGTTCATCCAGACCACAGATGCGCGAGCAGAACGTGAAATCAGCGGTTGTTCGCCAGCTTTCACCAACACGTTACCACGTGAAATATCGATCTCATCGTTCAGTGTTAAAGTAACAGCTTGACCCGCAACAGCATGATCCAGATTACCGTCAAAAGTGACAATTTCTTTCACTGTTGATTTCTTGCCAGATGGCAGAGCAATAATTTCATCGCCAACTTTCACTTCACCCAATGCGATGGTGCCGCAGAAACCACGGAAGTCGAGGTTAGGACGGTTAACGTACTGAACTGGGAAACGGAATTCGTCTTTGCTGGTATTACGTGTAATTTCTACAGTTTCCAAAGTCTCCATTAAGGTCTGACCTTGGTACCACGGCGTATTTGGTGATTTGTTTACAACATTATCACCGTTCAATGCAGAAATTGGCGTGAACACAATATTTTCAGGTTTACGATCGCCCAACTGGTTCACGAACTCGTTGTATTCAGCCTGAATTCCATTGAAGCGTGCTTCAGAGAATTCAACCAGGTCCATTTTGTTCACTGCAACCACGATATTACGAATACCTAATAGGCTCGCAATAAATGAGTGACGACGTGTTTGAGTCTGAACACCGTAACGCGCATCGATCAGGATAATTGCAAGATCCGCAGTAGACGCACCAGTTGCCATGTTACGAGTGTACTGTTCGTGCCCTGGGGTGTCGGCAATGATGAACTTACGTTTTTCAGTAGAGAAATAACGGTAAGCTACGTCAATGGTAATACCCTGCTCACGTTCAGCTTGCAGACCATCGACAAGCAGTGCCAAGTCAGGAGCATCACCAGTAGTACCGACTTTTTTAGAGTCACGGGTAACCGCTTGCAGCTGATCTTCATAAATCAGTTTTGAATCATAAAGCAGACGGCCGATCAGGGTTGATTTACCATCATCCACGTTACCGCAAGTCAGGAAACGCAATAAGTCTTTATTTTCGTGCTGTTTCAAATAAGCCAAAATATCTTGGCTAATAAGTTCTGATTGGTGAGACATCGCTCATAGCTCCACAAATACGTTGAAATCGGTTTCTTTTAATCCCTCTAAATCTCCCTTTGTTAAGGGAGACTTTTTTCTCCCCTCTTTGAAAAAGAGGGGCCGGGGGAGATTTCTCTTAGAAGTAACCTTCCTGCTTTTTCTTTTCCATCGAACCTGCTTCGTCATGGTCGATCATACGGCCTTGACGTTCAGATGTGGTCGCTAAAAGCATTTCCTGGATAATTTCCGGTAAAGTTGTTGCAGTTGATTCAACCGCACCTGTTAATGGGTAACAACCTAAAGTACGGAAACGAACCGATTTCATTTGTGGCACTTCGCCTGGATTCAGGCGCATACGCTCATCATCAACCATGATTAGCGTACCATTATGCTCAACGACTGGACGTTCAGCAGCTAAGTACAATGGAACAAGTTTGATATTTTCAAGGTAGATATATTGCCAGATGTCTAGCTCAGTCCAGTTAGACAATGGAAATACACGAATACTTTCGCCTTTGTTCACTTTACCGTTATAAAGATTCCAAAGTTCTGGACGCTGGTTTTTCGGATCCCAACGGTGTTTAGAGTCACGGAATGAATAAACACGTTCTTTGGCACGTGATTTTTCTTCGTCACGACGTGCACCACCGAAAGCAGCATCAAACTGATATTTATCCAGTGCCTGTTTCAGACCTTGGGTTTTCATAATGTCAGTATATTTAGAGCTACCATAGTCGAATGGGTTTACGCCCGCATCACGACCTTCTTTGTTCTGATGCACGATCAGATCAAAGCCATGTTCTTTGGCCATGTTATCACGGAACTTGATCATGTCTTTGAATTTCCAGCCGGTATCTACATGAAGTAGCGGGAATGGAAGTTTTGCAGGATAAAACGCTTTCAGTGCTAAATGCAGCATAACTGCTGAATCTTTACCGATTGAATAAAGCATAACCGGATTTTCAAACTCGGCAGCAACTTCGCGAATGATGTGAATACTCTCAGCTTCAAGCTGTTTAAGATGAGTAAGTCTTTCCTCATTTAATGACATGGACAACCTGCGTATTACACGTGTACTTATTACACTTTATAAAATTTATATTCATTATAGTGATTAACTTTTCATAACGATTGCTTGTTTTGTGATATTCATATATTAAAACGTCATATAAAAATTCACTAATATCAACTATCAGTTTTTATGAATCTGATAGCTTAGCTAAATAAAGACAATTGATTGTTTAGTCAAAGCACTCTGGAAGATTACTTTTAGCAATGAAATGATATATTAATCATCTAAACGGACAGTTCACATCGTGGTGAAAAAAAATTAGAGTAGGATTAGTTCTTCCAATTTATAAACTATGTATGCCTTATAACGAATTTGATTTAGATACTTTAAAATCTCGTCTGGAACAGGCAAAACTTGCCGGTTTTATTTACCAGCACCAGCAACATATTTTGGTTCTTCAGGAACCCTATACTGAAGATGGCAGTCCTTTAAACATTTATATCCAGCATGAATTGACCGCGGATCAGATTGGCCTGCAGTTTGGCCTGCGTAAGCTGAACGGTCAATGGGAATACCTGCTCGGTATGACTTATAGCAACCAGCAGGCAGGTTACGAAATAGGTGCCGGCAATCTGAGAAGTGATCAAAAAGCTTTCAATCTGCTTTATGCTTTCTATAACTATCCTAAAGCCTTTTTCTTGGTGGCCCTTCCTTTGTCTGCAAATACTCAGGCATTGGAACAGGCTCTCGATGAACAACTATTTAATCAGCCTGAACTTAAATTTCTGGAGACTGCAGTAAAAACCAATCCAATGGGCGAACAGGTGCAATGGATGAAGAACTATATCCTGCAACAAGCCCTAGAAATGAAAGTCCGTATCCAGACCGCCATCCTTTAATGCTTTTATACATCTACCTAGGGACAGAAAAGCAAATGTACACAATTGCTTTTCTATTCTTGAGATAAAACCTCAGATTCGCCCACCTATAAAATAGTCGACATTTATTTGCAGCTAAGAAAAGCTCATCACATATTGTTAAATTTTGGATTTTATCAAGCTATCCCGATTGGGATTTTTGTTGTTTTTTGCTTACAATTTTATTAATAACTGTTATCTTTAACAGGGTCATAAAATTTCTATAAAACCATAATTAGAGACAGAAACTCATGTGGGAACTGTTCATTCATCCTTCCAACATTGTATTTAGTATCAGTTTAAGCCTGATGCTGATGTTTGCTGCCTTGGAATGTGTCTTGCTGATGCTAGGAGGTGGTTCCCAGAATATGTTCGAACAATTTCTGCCTGAAGAACCGCTTCATCCGGAAGTAGGTATTGATCAGCAGACCGGCCTGTTCAATAAAGTATTCGACTGGCTTTATCTGGGTCGCCTGCCTCTCTTTATCTGGCTCATTATTTTCCTGACCAGTTATGGTCTGAGCGGTTTATTGATCCAAGGCCTGTTCGAACGATTTACCAGTCAGCTTTTAAATGCATGGATTATTTCCCCTGCCTGTTTATTTTTATGCATGCCGATTGTACGTGGGCTGTCCGTGCTTGCTGCCAAAATTCTGCCTCAGGATGAAACCATCGCGATCTATAGCGATGAACTGATCGGACGAACCGCCACGATTATTCTGGGAGATGCCAAAGCTAACTCCCCTGCTCAGGCCAAAGTTCAGGATCAGCATGGTAAGACCCATTATGTGCTGGTCGAACCTGAACGCAATGAAATATTTAATCAAGGTCAGACAGTGGTTTTGACTCAAAAAACTAAAAATGGCTTTCAGGCTATTGAACTTTAATTAAACCAATTTCCTATAAAAATTAAGCTTGCCCAAAGAGACTTTATAACAATGCTAAATTTTGATTTATATAATGTTTTGATTATTGCGGGGATTATATTCGTTGGCCTAGTCACCTTCGGATTAATCATTGCGCGTTTATACCGTCGTTCCAGTAAAGAGATTTCCTTTGTACGTACCGGTTGGGGTGGTGAAAAAGTGATTCTAGGTGGCGGAGCTTTGGTGCTACCAGTGCTACATGAAATCATTCCCGTCAATATGAATACCCTACGGCTGGAAGTCCGTCGTGCCGATGATCAGGCGCTGATTACCCGTGATCGCATGCGTGTCGATGTGATGGCTGAATTCTATGTACGTGTGAAACCAACGGCTGATTCGATTGCTACGGCAGAACAAACTCTTGGTCAAAAGACCATGTCGCCAAATGAATTAAAGAATCTGGTTGAAGGGAAATTTGTCGACTCTTTACGCGCCGTTGCCGCTGAAATGGCCATGGAAGAATTACATGAAAAACGGGTCGACTTCGTACAAAAAGTACAGCAAGTGGTATCTGAAGATCTGCACAAAAATGGTCTGGAACTGGAAACTGTTTCTTTAACTGGCTTAGATCAAACTGGCTTTAAATATTTCAATCCACAACAGGCTAAACAACAAAATGCTTTCGATGCTGAAGGTTTGACCAAACTCACTGAAACGATTGAAGATCGTCGCCGTAAGCGTAATCATATTGAACAGGATACAGATCTGGCCATTAAAGCCAAAAATCTGGAAGCCGAGCAAGCACGTCTACAAATTATCCGTGAAGAAGAATATGCCAAGCTGCAACAGGAACGTGAAATTTCGATTCGCCGCGCTGAACAGTTAGCTGAAATTGCAGCTCAGGAAGCTGCAAAAAAACGTGAAGCGGAAGAAGCTCGCATTGCTGCTGAACGTGAAGTAGAACTGAAACGTATTCTGGCAGCTCGTGATGTTGAAAATGAAAACATTCAGAAAGCCCAGCTCATTCAAAAAGCTCAAGTTGAACAGAAGAAAACCATTGAGCTGGCTGAACAGGATCGTGCGATTGCGATTGCAGAAAAATCTCGTGCTGAATCTGAAGCCAAAGCTTTAGCTGATCAGGCACGTGCTCAAGCGGTTAAAGCGGAAGAAGAAGTCGTTACTGTCCGTCAGATCCAGCAAGCAGAACGTCAAAAAGCGGTTGAACTTGTGGCTGCGAAAGAACAGGCTGAGAAAGATGCAATTGCCATTACCGTTGCAGCAGAGGCTGGCAAACAGGCAGCAGCTGATGATGCAGAAGCGGTTCGTATTGCCGCTGAAGCCGAAGCTGAAAAAGTTCGCCTAAAAGCTAAAGGTGAAGCGGATGCCAAAGTATTACTTGCTCAAGCAATGGAGAAACAGTATCAGGTCGATGCTGAAGGTACCCGTGCAGTGAATGAAGCAAATAATGTACTGTCATCTGAACAGGTGGAAATGCAAATCCGGCTAGCCATGCTGAAATACCTGCCTGAAATCATTCGTGAAAGTGTTAAGCCTATGGAAAACATTGATGACATCAAGATTTTGCAAGTCAATGGTTTACATGGCACACATGCGGGTTCTTGTCAGGCAGATGCCCATCATGAAGGCAGCAATGTTGCTCTCTCCGATCAGGTGGTGAATAGTGCTTTGCGTTATCGTAGCCAGGCACCTTTAATTGATAGCCTGATGAGTGAATTAGGCATTCAGGGTGGTGACATCAATGGGATGACTCAAAGCCTGAAAGCTAAAGCTGGTATAGATAACTAAATACTCAATTTTCGAATTATCATTTAGTTAGACTTTAATCTCCTTTTGCAGCAATTATAAAAAAGCCCTCAATATTGAGGGCTTTTTATCAGCTTAATAAATTAAGCCAAACCTTTTTCTTTCAAAACCTCAAGCATGGTTGAACCCAACTCTGCAGGACTACGTGTATACGCCATTCCCGCGCGTTCAAAAGCTGCAAACTTCTCTTCAGCAGTTCCTTTACCGCCAGAAATGATGGCACCTGCGTGACCCATACGCTTACCTTTCGGCGCTGTTACACCAGCGATATAACCTACCACCGGCTTGGTCACATGCGACTGGATATACTCAGCTGCTTCTTCTTCCGCAGTACCGCCAATTTCACCAATCATGATAATGGCTTCAGTTTGCGGGTCTTCCTGGAACAGTTTCAAGCAATCAATCTGGTTCATGCCTGGAATCGGATCACCACCGATTCCGATACAGGTTGACTGTCCAAGACCTAATTTAGTGGTTTGTGCAACCGCTTCATAAGTCAAAGTACCTGAACGTGAGATAATGCCGATCTTACCTGGCTGATGAATATGACCCGGCATAATCCCGATCTTACACTCGCCTGGCGTAATGATACCCGGACAGTTTGGACCGATCAGACGCGTACCATTACCATTGGTTTCCAGATAACGTTTAGCTTTTAGCATATCCAATGTTGGTACGCCTTCAGTAATCACAACAATCAGCTCAATACCTGAGTCAACAGCTTCTACAATAGAATCGAGGACAAAAGGTGCAGGCACATAAATCACAGAAGCATCAGCTTGAGTTTCTTGCACCGCTTCACGCATAGTATTAAATACTGGCAGATCCAGATGTGATTGACCACCTTTACCCGGTGTTACTCCACCAACAACTTTAGTGCCGTAGGCAATAGCCTGTTCAGAGTGGAATGTACCGTTCTTGCCTGTAAAGCCTTGGACTAAAACTTTGGTGTCTTTATTAATTAATACGCTCATTGTGATACTCCTTAAGCTTTTACTGCAGCAACAATTTTTTCTGCAGCATCGGCCAAGCCATTTGCAGAAATCAATTTCAAACCAGATTCATCCAGTAACTTGGCACCAAGCTCTGCATTGTTCCCTTCAAGACGAACGACTACAGGTACAGTGACATTTACCTCCTGAACCGCTGCAATAATTGCCTCAGCAATCATGTCACAACGTACAATTCCACCAAAAATATTAATCAAGACACCTTGTACAGAAGAATCTGCCAAGATAATTTTAAATGCTTCGATGACACGCTCTTTGGTTGCACCACCACCTACATCCAGGAAGTTAGCTGGTTGACCACCATAAAGCTTGATAATGTCCATGGTTGCCATCGCAAGACCGGCACCATTGACCATACAACCAATATTACCCTCTAAAGCAACATAGTTCAGGTCAAATTCAGATGCTTTCAGCTCACGCTCATTTTCTTGTGATTTATCACGTAAAGCAGCAACTTCAGGCAGACGGTATAGCGCATTTGAATCAATACCGACTTTGGCATCGACACAGAGAATGTCACCATTTTCACGAACAGAGAGTGGGTTAATTTCAAATAAAGCAAAATCATTTTCGACAAAGGCTTGGTAAGCAGCTGTCATGACTTTAACAAATTGATTGATCTGGCTATCTTTTAACTTAAGTGCAAACGCCACTTCACGCGCCTGAAATGGCAATAATCCTACTAAAGGATCAACTTCGACTTTAATGATTTTTTCAGGATTTTCTTCTGCAACTTTTTCAATTTCGACACCACCTTCAGTGGATGCCATGAAAGTAATACGACGGCTAGAACGGTCTACCACTGCACCTAAATAGAGTTCACGCTCGACCGGATAAACATCTTCAGAAACCAAAATACTATTGACTGGTTGACCATTTGCATCGGTTTGATAGGTCACTAAACGTGAACCAATAATCTGATTGGCATATTCAGCTGCTTCTTCAGCCGACTTTACCACTTTTACCCCACCCGCTTTGCCACGACCACCTGCGTGAACCTGCGCTTTTAATACTGCAAACTTCCCACCAAGCTGCTCAAAAGCATGTACTGTTTCTTCAGCATTGGTAGCAAGAATACCTTCTTGTACAGGCATCCCATATTTTTTTAATAACGCTTTTGCTTGATACTCATGTAAATTCATTGATTAACCTTTTACTACTTATTTGACTTTGTTATTACACGTTTTCCCAATATTTCTTGGTTCACATCAATCAATATTGGTATTTTTGGATCTTAGATTTTACTTATCTTTATTTTTAGATGATTATTCATTCAAAAACAACCACCAAATGTAAAAAGAGCGGCCTGAGCCGCTCTTCGAAGAATTACTTACGCTTACGTTGGATCGCGTGGATCGCACGACCATCGACTGCAAGAGCAGCTTCATGTACGACTTCAGAGAATGTTGGGTGACCGAAAGTCATCAACTGTAGATCTTCAACTGAAGAGACAAACTCAAGTGCGATCATACCTTGGTGAACGATGTCAGACGCAGCAGGTCCAATCACGTGCATACCAAGTAGACGGTCAGTTTTTGCATCAGCAACAAACTTCACGAAACCAGCACCTTCACCAGCAGCCAAAGCACGACCATTTACAGCAAAACCGAATTGACCAGTTTTCACTTCATGACCTTTTTCTTTGGCTTGCTCTTCTGTTAAACCTACCCAAGCCGCTTCCGGGTGAGTGTAGATGACAGAAATGATAGTGTCGTAGTTCACTTGAGCAGCATGACCGTGGATACGCTCAACAGCCATTACGCCTTCTTCCATTGCTTTATGTGCAAGCATTGGACCACGTACCAAGTCACCGATTGCGTATACGCCTTCAACAGAAGTTGCACACCAGTCGTTTACTTCAACCAGACCGCGCTCAGTCAGTTTGATACCTGAGTCTTCAGCCAATAGGCCTTCAGCATAAGCACGACGGCCTACACAAACGATCAGCTTATCGAAAGTCTGTTCTTTGTCTTCGCCGCCCTGGCTGTATTTAACAGTCACTTCACGACCGTTAACTTCAGTACCAGAAACTTTTGCACCAATGCGGATATCAAGACCTTGCTTGGTCAGCAGTTTTTGGTAGTCTTTTGCCAATGCTTTGTCAGCCATTGGCAAGAATGCGTCCATTGCTTCAAATACAACAACTTCCGCACCCAGACGACGCCATACTGAACCAAGTTCAAGACCGATTACACCAGCACCAATCACACCAAGACGTTTAGGCACTTCTGGGAATTCAAGCGCACCAGTTGAGTCTACGATCAGGTCTTGATCTACAGGAGCAACTGGAATATTGACTGGTACAGAACCAGATGCAAGGATGACATATTTAGGCTCTAAAACCTGAGTTTCGCCTTCATGCGGTACGAACTCAACTTTTTTACCAGCAAGTAATTTACCAGTACCTTGTAACCATTCTATGCCATTACCTTTAAGTAACTGCGCAACACCACCAGTCAATTGTTCAACGACTTTGTCTTTACGCGCAAGCATTTTAGACAAATCGAAAGCAACTTCACCCGTTGTAATACCGTGGTCATCTAAATGCTTAACAGTATCTTCATAACGGTGAGAAGAATCTAGAAGTGCTTTAGAAGGAATACAACCGACGTTTAAGCAAGTACCACCTAAAGAAGGTTTACCTTTATGAATACGTTTTTCGATACACGCAACTTTAAAACCAAGCTGTGCAGCACGAATTGCAGCTTCGTAGCCACCTGGGCCACCACCGATTACAACTAAATCGAATTGTTGAGACATTATTCTCTCCAAAAATGGGCCTAGAGGATCACCCTAAGCCCATGGATTTATTCTTTAGAATTAAAGATCAAGGATCAGACGAGCTGGTTCTTCTAACAATTCTTTGATTGTTACAAGGAAACCTACAGCTTCTTTACCATCGATTAGACGGTGGTCATAAGAAAGCGCTAGGTACATCATTGGCAAGATTTCAACCTGACCATTCACTGCCATAGGACGTTCCTGGATTTTATGCATACCCAGAATCGCAGTTTGTGGAGTGTTCAAGATTGGAGTTGAAAGCAATGAACCGAAAGTACCACCGTTGGTAATTGTGAAAGTACCACCAGTCATGTCTTCAATCGCAAGTTTACCTTCACGCGCTTTACCAGCGTATGCACGGATACCATTTTCAACTTCAGCATAGTTCATACGGTCTGTATCACGAAGTACAGGAACCACTAGACCACGGTCAGAAGAAACTGCTACACCGATGTCATAGTAACCATGGTAAACGATGTCATCGCCATCGATAGACGCATTCACTGCTGGATAGCGTTTCAGTGCTTCAGTCGCAGCTTTAACGAAGAATGACATGAAGCCTAGACGTGCACCATGACGTTTTTCAAACGCTTCTTTGTACTGGTTACGCATTTCCATGATTGGTTTCATGTTTACTTCGTTGAACGTAGTCAACATTGCTGTTTCTTGAGTTGCAGCAAGCAGACGTTCAGCAACACGTTTACGCAGACGAGTCATTGGAACGCGTTTTTCAATACGTTCGCCAACCGCAACGCTTAACGGTGCAGCAGCAGGCGCTGCAGGTTTAGACTGATGGTTCGCAACATCTTCTTTAGTAATGCGACCGCCACGACCTGTACCAGATACGTCAGCAGCATTGATACCAGATTCAGTCAATGCTTTACGTACTGCTGGAGCTTGGTCTTGAACCTGTTGACGCTCAACGATCGGTGCATTACCCGCTTCAGTTTTTGCAGCAGCTTGCTCTACTGATGCTTCAGTTTCAGATTGAACTGCTTGAGTTTGAGTTGCGCCAGATACGGCACCCTCTTCAAACTGTGCAATCACTTCAGCAGAAAGCACTGTATCGCCTTCATTTTTAACGATTGATGCAATTGTACCGTCTGCAGGAGCAACAACTTCTAAAACAACTTTATCAGTTTCAATATCACAGATCACTTCATCACGTGATACTGCTTCACCTGGTTGTTTGTGCCAAGTTGCGATCGTACCGTCCGCAACTGACTCTGGAAATACCGGTGCTTTAATTTCGGTTGCCATTATTTAGAATCTCCTGGATTATTCAGCATCGATCGCTAGAGCGTCGTTAACGAGCTGAGCTTGTTGTTTTGCATGCAAGTATGGTGAACCACACGCCGGTGCAGCTGAAGCTTCACGGCCTGCGTAACTAATACGGATTTGTTTGCCCGCTTTCATCACATCGTCATATAAACGAGGCGCGATGAACAACCAAGCACCTTGGTTTTTCGGTTCTTCTTGTGCCCAAACCAGTTCTTTCACGTTTGGATACTGAGCAAGAACTTCTGCAAGACGTGCTTCTGGGTACGGATACAATTGTTCAATACGTACAATTGCAGTGTTGTTCAATTCTTTTTCACGACGTTTTTCAACCAGATCGTAGTAAACCTTACCACCACACAATACCAGACGGGTTACGTCTGCTTTGCTGATGTTGTCTACTTCGTCGATCACAGTCTGGAATGTACCGTTAGCCAGTTCTTCCAGGTTAGACACCGCCAATTTGTGACGAAGCAATGATTTAGGTGACATGATGATCATTGGTTTACGGATCGGGCGGATTGCCTGACGACGTAACGCGTGGAAGATCTGTGCAGGTGTAGTTGGAGTCATCACTTGCATATTGTCTTCAGCACATAGCTGCAAGAAACGTTCCAGACGTGCAGATGAATGCTCAGGACCTTGGCCTTCGAAGCCGTGTGGCAGAAGCATAGTCAGACCACATACACGTTCCCATTTGGTTTCACCAGATGAGATGAACTGGTCGATCACCACCTGTGCACAGTTTGCAAAGTCACCGAACTGAGCTTCCCAGATGATCAGGCTCTTAGGAAGAGTAGTCGCATAACCATATTCAAATGCCAGTACTGCCATTTCAGACAATAAAGAGTCATAGATCGCAACACGCGGTTGGTTCTCTTTGATATGGCAAAGTGGAATATAAGTTGAGCCATCTACCTGGTTATGCAGTTTTGCATGACGGTGTGAGAATGTACCACGACCCACGTCTTCACCAGTTAAACGAACCAGATAACCATCATCTAGCAGTGATGCATAGGCTAGAGTTTCAGCAGCACCCCAGTTCAGCGGCATTTCACCAGTTTGCATTTTCAGACGGTCGTCAATTACTTTAGATACCTGACGCTGCATCACGAAGCCTTCTGGAAGCTCACGCATTTTGCGGCCAAGCTCTTTAAGACGTTCTAGATCACACGTAGTATCCCACTCGTCTGTGTATTCATGACCCAGGTACGGTGTCCAGTCTACAAACATTTTTTTGTTCGGTTCTAGAACCAGTGCATTGGCAACATGTTTACCTGCTTCAAGATCAGAACGGTATTGTTCAACCATTTGATCTGCAGTAGCACGATCAAGTACACCTTCTTGAACCAGTTTGTCAGCATAAAGCGTACGAGTTGTCGCTTTTTTGTTGATCACTTGGTACATCATTGGCTGAGTTGCAGCTGGTTCGTCCGCTTCGTTATGACCACGACGACGGTAACAGAACATGTCGATCACAACGTCTTTACGGAAAGTATGACGGAAATCGTGGGCAAGCTGAGCAACAAACAACACAGCTTCCGGATCATCACCATTTACATGGAAGATCGGCGCCTGAATCATTTTCGCGATATCAGTACAGTATTCTGTAGAACGCGCATCACGTGGATCAGAGGTTGTGAAACCAACCTGGTTGTTCACTACGATATGAACTGTACCACCTACTGTGTAACCACGAGTCTGTGACATCTGGAAGGTTTCTTGGTTTACGCCCTGACCTGCAAATGCAGCATCACCGTGAACAATTACTGGCAATACGTCATCGCCACCAATGTCTTTACGACGGACTTGACGTGCACGTACAGAACCTTCAACTACAGGTCCAACGATTTCAAGGTGAGATGGGTTAAACGCCAATGCCAAGTGAACTTCACCACCTGGAGTCATTACGTTAGAAGAGAAACCTTGGTGATACTTAACGTCACCAGAACCTTTTTTATGTAGTGATTTACCTTCGAACTCACCAAACAGGTCAGCCGGGTTTTTACCCATGATGTTAACCAGAAGGTTCAGACGACCACGGTGTGGCATACCGATCACGACTTCTTTACAGCCTACAGAACCGGCACGCTGGATCAATTCATTCACCATAGGAATGAAAGATTCACCGCCTTCAACACCAAAACGTTTTGCACCCACGAATTTATTACCGAGGTATTTTTCCAGACCTTCAGCCGCAGTTAAACGTTCAAGAACATGTTTTTTCTGATCAGCACTTAGTCCATATTGACCACGTGCGCTTTCAAGACGTTGCTGGATCCAGCGTTTTTCTTTGGTATCCACGATGTGCATGTATTCAGCACCGATAGAGCTACAGTAAGTCGCTTCCATCGCTTGGACCATTTCGCCCAAAGTCGCTGCTTCCTTACCAATCGCAAGGTTACCGGTATTGAATATAGTGTCCAGATCAGACTGAGTTAAACCGTGCGCAGAAAGATCAAGATCTGGCACAACTTCGCGTTTAGCCAGACCTAATGGATCCAATTTTGCTTTTTGGTGGCCACGGTTACGGTACGCAGCAATCAGCTGTAAAACGCCAATTTGACGACGTTCATGCTCTGAACTAACTGTCGATTGGATAACAGGCTGAATACGGCTTGAATTGCGACCTAAAAGTAGGAATTGCTCACGTACATTGCTGTGTGGTTGATCACCTTTTGGGAATTTATCGAAGTACGCTCTCCAGTCAGCACCCACTGAGTCTGGAGCAGTGAGGTACTGCTCATAAAGTTCTTCAATATACGCTGCACTATCAGCGGAAAGTTCAGTGTCAAGACGCAGAGCGTCAGCAACTTCTTGCATTTGTGGACCCATTTCCTATTGCAAAAACATTTTCAGGATGCTTTTTAAGCAAAACCCAGGATTAGTAATGTCAAATTGATAATTCAACATTAGTCCCCCATAAGGCATAAGCCATGAGGCGTTATCACCACACCAAGAAAATTCTTGATATGTTTAATGAACAATAACGCCCCTCAGCGGCATCATCACTCATTGAATACCCGATCGTGACCGAGCAATTTTTTGCAAATCGACTTAGAAAAAACAAAGATTTAAACTATATTTTTTCTAAAGCGACTTTGACTTACATTTATATACTATTCTCAACCTCTTCCGTGTTTAAAAAATGTACATCTGCCCACACATTTTTTAAATATAGTCTTGTGCTAAATGCTATCACGATCTCGACTAATCAATTGATTTTTTTGACGAGGAACGCATGTTTTTTAGTCAAATACTTCTATCAGAAATTACTCTAACATAGGGAGCTTTAAATGAAAAACACATTCAGCGTAGACCAAAGTCCTACATCTTTTTGATAAACAAAAAGAGAGTAAATCTTCCAATCCACTCCCTTTGCAACTTTGCGTTATATAATAACATTATTGAAAACCTTTTTCAGTCCAGAATTACATCTAAAAATCATAAATACCTCAAACAACATCATAATAGTGCATAAATCCGACCAAAATGTTCTGCAATGATTCATCACCCGATTTGATCATATGAGATACAGCACCAATAACAGCAGTTTTCACGACCACTGTTCGTTTATGGAGCCCTATAAAGCAAAAAGCACACCAAGTGGTGTGCTTTTTGAAAAACTGTTTATTGCAGTCTAAATTAGCCAGCCATATCTAGAAGCATGTTACGGATGTGACCGATTGCTTTAGTAGGGTTCAAGCCTTTAGGACATACAGATACACAGTTCATGATACCTTTACAACGGAACAGAGAGAACGGATCGTCAAGACGAGCCAGCCGCTCTTGAGTACCTGTATCACGCGAATCGATGATGAAACGGTATGCATTCAATAATGCTGAAGGACCCAAGAACTTGTCTGGGTTCCACCAGAATGATGGGCATGAAGTTGAACAACATGCACAAAGAATACATTCATACAGACCATTCAAGTGTTCACGTTCTTCAGGAGACTGCAAACGCTCTTTAGGAGGTGCAGGCTGATTGTTGATCAAGAACGGATGAATCTTGTTGTACTGGTCGTAGAACTGGTTCATGTCAACTACAAGGTCTTTGATTACTGGAAGACCAGGTAGTGGACGAATCGTGATTTCGTTTGGTAAATCGTTCAGGTTCCAAAGACACGCCAAACCATTTTTACCATTGATGTTCACGCCATCAGAACCACAGATCCCTTCACGGCATGAACGACGGAATGTCAAAGATTCGTCCTGTACTTTTAATGCAAGAAGCGCATCAAGCAACATACGGTGCTTATCAGTCAGTTCAAGCTTAAAAGTTTGCATGTACGGTGCTTTATCCTTATCAGGATCGTAGCGGTAGATATGAAATGTACGAGTACCTCTACTCATCTTTAATCTCCTGATTAGAATGTACGTGGTTTCGGTGGAATTGCATCAACCGAAAGCGGTTTGTAACGCACTGGCTTGTACTCAAGACGGTTGTCAGCAGAGAACCACAAAGTGTGCTTCATCCACTCATCGTCACGACGGCCATATGGATACTCTGGGTGATCTGGTGGTAATTCGAAATCTACCACAGTGTGAGCACCACGACATTCTTTACGTGCAGCAGCTGAAATCAAGGTCGCTTTAGCAACTTCATACAGGTTTTCAACTTCTAGAGCTTCAATACGTGCAGTGTTGAATACTTTAGATTTGTCTTTCAAGTGAATGTTGCGAACACGCGGCTCAATTGCAAGAATTTGTTTTACACCTTCTTCAAGCAGCGCAGTTGTACGGAATACACCCGCGTGGTCTTGAACGATGTCACGGATTGCATCAGCAACTTCTTGAGCATTCTCACCAGTTGTTGATTCATCCAGCTTACGAACACGCTTAATTGTGTTTTCAAGCACAGTTGTAGGAAGCGGTTCATACTCATCACCGTGGTGTTTAGTCACGTAGTCGATGATGTGCTGACCAGCAGCCTTACCAAATACAACCAAGTCAAGCAGTGAGTTTGTACCTAGACGGTTTGCACCGTGTACAGATACACATGAACATTCACCGATCGCATAGAAGCCTTTCACTGGTTTCGTGAAGTTGCGACCTTCTTGGTTAGTAGAATAGGTATCAGTATTCTTGTCGTAGTTCGTTACTAGAGCTTCAGATTCTGGAGACTCAGGAACAACTACCTGACCATGAATATTCGTAGGAATACCACCCATTTGGTAATGGATTGTTGGTACTACAGGAATTGGCTCTTTAGTAATGTCAACGTTCGCGAATTTCTTGCCAATCTCGAATACAGATGGCAGACGTTTCATGATGGTGTCAGCACCCAAGTGAGTCATATCAAGAAGGATATAATCGCCTTTAGGACCACAACCACGACCTTCTTTGATTTCCTGGTCCATAGAACGTGATACGAAGTCACGAGGAGCCAAGTCTTTCAGAGTCGGTGCATAACGTTCCATGAACGGTTCGCCGTCTTTGTTACGAAGGATTGCACCTTCACCACGACAACCTTCAGTTAACAGTACGCCTGCGCCCGCAACACCTGTAGGGTGGAATTGCCAGAATTCCATATCTTGTAATGGAATGCCTGCACGAGCTGCCATACCAAGACCGTCACCAGTGTTGATATAAGCATTAGTAGATGCACGGTAAACACGACCAGCACCACCTGTAGCGAACAATGTAGCTTTCGCCTGGAATACGGCAATTTTACCAGTTTCCTGATCAATTGCTGTCACACCCAGTACATCACCAGCTTCGTTACGGATCAGGTCAAGCGCGATCCATTCAACGAAGAACTGAGTACCCATTTTCACGTTGCTTTGATAAAGCGTATGAAGAAGCGCGTGACCTGTACGGTCGGCTGCAGCACATGCACGTGGAACTGCTTTTTCACCATAGTTTGCAGAGTGACCACCAAATGGACGTTGGTAAATCGTACCGTCTGCGTTACGGTCAAATGGCATACCTAAATGTTCTAATTCGTATACCACTTGCGGTGCTTCGCGAGTCATAAACTCGATCGCGTCTTGGTCACCTAACCAGTCAGAACCTTTAACTGTGTCGTAGAAGTGGTAGTGCCAGTTATCTTCTTGCATGTTACCAAGAGATGCACCGATACCACCCTGCGCTGCTACAGTGTGAGAACGTGTTGGGAATACTTTAGTCAGTACCGCAACTTTCAAACCTGCTTGAGCAAGTTGGTAAGAAGCGCGCATACCAGAACCACCACCACCAACGATAACTGCATCGAAAGTTTCGTGTGGAATATTTGTGTAATCTTCTTTAGGGGTTATAGCGCCCATGATTGTTTCCTATCAATTCGCCCAAAAAATCTGGATTGCCCAGATCGCATATGCAAATACAGCAATAATCACTGCTGAAGTCAGTACAAGGCGTAAACCTGATGCTGATGGACCCATTTGACGAGTAGTCACATAGTCAGTGAATACCTGCCACATACCGATCCATGCATGCGCAACAAGAGATAAGACTGCCAACAAAGACATGATCTTCATTGGAACTGTCATCATAAAGCCGTACCATTGCTCGTAGTTGAAGCCACCATTCAGTAGGATCCAACCAAACACCACAACGGTATAAACAGCTAGAACTACAGCACTGATGCGTTGGACAAACCAATCACGAGAACCTGAACCTGTTAAACCAGTAGCACTTTTCATTAGAGTACGATCCATACAAATGCTGCAACAATACCGATTGCAGACAAGATTAATGAAATAGTAGCTGCAGTACGACCGCTTTGCAGTTCTTCTGCAACGCCGATATCTGCAAGTAAGTGCTTAATACCAGTGAACAAATGATAAATTAAGCCGGCTACAAATACCCATACGATAAAGCGGACAAAGAAACCGTTAAAGATTTCCTGCACTTCAGCAAAACCTTCTGCTGAAGACAATGATTTATCCAACAGCCACAAAAGGACCGGTACGAGTAAAAATACGATGACACCTGAAAGACGGTGTAGAATTGATGCAATAGCCACGGGTGATTTTAAGTTTACTTCTAAAACTTGACCCATGGACAAATTGACAGGTCTGTTGCTTTTCACAGCGGGCATCCTGTAGTTAAAAACTCCATCCGGAGTTTGTTGGAATTAATTCGAAGGAAAGCTGGCATTATCAGGCAAATACATGCCTAAACATAAAACGACACTGAATTATAAAACGTGAACTATTAAAATACAAACAACTGTATTTGGCTTTTTGAACAAAAAACCTTTAAATAAGAATCATTAACAACAACTTTAAGTTCTCCCCCACTTACTTTATCTTCATATTCTCATTCTAGATATTTGTTTTTTAATAATTAACTTGATTAATTTAGTCTGTTATCTAGCCAAGCTTCGACTAAGTAGATTTAGACTAAAGATGAACAGCAAAAATATAATTTCGATCCTAAGTCCTTATTAATCCCAAGTAAAATTATAAGGATATATTTCACAAATAAATAATGACTATTTATATAAAGGGATCTCAATTTAGAATTTTTATACTAAAACCTACTTATCTCTTTGTAGATCATAGTTTTTTTGATGTTTTTAGACATTTTATATTCAAAAAAACACTTATTTATTTTTGTTTAAGTTGTATTAAACAAAGTGAAGCAAATTTACGAGCTATTTTTTAGCCGATTAAACAGAGCCAAAAAGAAAATTTATTGCTTTTATTTATAATTCAAGTTTGAAGTAAAAACTTAAGGAAATCGATGTAAGTTACGAGATTTATATAATTTTAAGTTGCAGCCTTAGAATATTTTCTCAATTTCTCCTTTATTTTTTGCTAGGAAAAAACGCTTACAAATACGGCAAAGACTATATTTTTTTCTGCACCTTCTGTTCAATTTGACTTATTATAGAGGTTTGGTACTGTGATTTTATTAAACTTTTTATACCAAGATAAATGACTAAACCACTGTGAGAATGTCATTTTTCATCCATAAGTATAATTGACAAAATTTCAGTAGCCACTAATCTTATAGCAAATTTTTGATCCGTCCGTTTTGTGCATTAAAAGATTGATAGACAACTCGGATATACATTCACCAGGACAGGAGATCTATTGAATGTCTGAAGCAACTGGCAAGAAAGCCGTTTTACAGCTTGATGGCAAAGAAATTGAATTACCAATTTACAGCGGCACATTGGGCCCAGATGTAATCGACGTTAAAGATGTGTTGGCTGCAGGTCACTTTACTTTTGATCCTGGTTTTATGGCAACAGCTGCATGCGAGTCTAAAATCACTTTCATCGATGGTAATAAAGGTGTTCTTTTACACCGTGGCTACCCAATTGACCAGTTAGCAACTAAAGCTGATTACCTAGAAACTTGCTACTTACTTCTTAATGGCGAGCTTCCAACAGCTGAGCAAAAAGAAGAATTCGACGCTAAAGTTCGTAACCACACTATGGTTCACGATCAAGTAAGCCGCTTCTATAACGGTTTCCGTCGTGATGCTCACCCTATGGCAATCATGGTTGGTGTTGTTGGTGCGTTGTCTGCGTTCTATCACAACAATCTGGACATCGAAGATGTTAACCATCGTGAAATCACTGCGATTCGTTTAATCGCTAAGATTCCTACTTTGGCAGCTTGGAGTTACAAATACACTGTTGGTCAACCATTCGTTTACCCACGTAACGATTTGACTTACGCTGAAAACTTCCTGTACATGATGTTTGCTACTCCTGCAGACCGTGACTACAAAGTAGATCCAATCCTTGCGAAAGCAATGGACCGTATCTTCACACTTCACGCTGACCACGAACAAAATGCTTCTACGTCTACAGTACGTTTAGCTGGTTCTACTGGCGCTAACCCATATGCATGTATCGCTGCTGGTATTTCTGCACTTTGGGGTCCTGCTCACGGTGGTGCGAACGAAGCTGTTCTTAAGATGCTTGATGAAATCGGCACTGTAGAAAACGTTGCTGGCTTCATGGAAAAAGTGAAAACTAAAGAAGTTAAACTCATGGGCTTCGGTCACCGTGTGTACAAAAACTTCGATCCACGTGCGAAAGTAATGAAAGAAACTTGTGACGAAGTTCTTGGTGCTCTTGGCATCAACGATCCACAGCTTGCTCTTGCTATGGAACTTGAACGTATCGCGCTTTCTGACGAATACTTCATCAAACGTAACCTTTACCCTAACGTAGACTTCTACTCAGGTATCATCCTTAAAGCGATTGGTATCCCAACAGAAATGTTTACTGTGATCTTCGCGCTTGCACGTACAGTTGGTTGGATCAGCCACTGGTTAGAAATGCACAGCGGTCCTTACAAGATCGGTCGTCCTCGTCAGCTTTACACTGGCGAAGTT
Organism: Acinetobacter sp. GFQ9D191M; assembly: GCF_011174875.1. Taxonomy (NCBI): domain Bacteria; kingdom Pseudomonadati; phylum Pseudomonadota; class Gammaproteobacteria; order Moraxellales; family Moraxellaceae; genus Acinetobacter; species Acinetobacter sp. GFQ9D191M. The sequence goes on along the minus strand of NZ_JAALGV010000059.1, from coordinate 44,822 downwards.
CAACGCGACATCAACCGTTAATTCGGTTAGCGTTGAAAGACATAAAAACCACCCTTCTGGGTGGTTTTTTTATAACTGACAAAAACCAACACAATAATGATGTGAAAAAATTAAAATAGTAAGCCTGAAGAATTTTCAATTTCTGCAAATTTCTAGAAAGTACTCTTCTATCGTTAAGGATTGAGTTTTAATGCTGTTTTACCTACTTCCTTTTATCCTGAGAATGGTTCGTTTTGATCAGTTTAAAAGCCGGAATTTGACTTCAGGGGAAATCAGGCTTTGCCAGCAAGTCTTTGCTGACCTGATTGACTATTCAGCAGTCCGTGTCTTGAATCACCCTTTCCTGCCTTGGCAATCCAAGCATGTGATTATGGCACCAAGTGGTTATATTCATGTGCGTAACCTGAATTATCGGGACGATTATTCTAAAGAAAGCCGTTCTTATCAGGCGCTTTTCATTCATGAAATGGCGCATATTTATCAATATCAACAGAATATTAATGTGTTGTTTAAGGGTGCTTTTTTACAAGCCGCTTATTTTTTAACTATGGGAAAATATAATCCTTACAAATATCAATTTAATCCCAACAAATCCTTTTTAGACTATAACATTGAACAACAGGGAGATATTGCACGCGATATTTTTCTAAAAAAAATCCCCAATATTATTTTAAAAAATCAGTTAAGCAGATGATATTGAATATTTTTCACTCAAGTATTCTGTTGATTTCTATTTTTGGAAAATAAACTCATTTAAATCCATTTGAGTATTTTTGTGCATTTACCAGAATAAAAAAGCACCATAATAAGTCATTTCTGATCATAACTTTGTGTATCTGTTTCAATTCTCCTGAAACAGCTCTAGCATCTGCCTCAAATTTCGATAAAATAAGCCAAGTATGATATTTTTAGCTCGCAAATCAAGATTTAATGATCATGCGGTCATGACTTTTTTAATTTTGGCCATTTGGCATTTTGTTCGTATCAAACTGCACTCAGCTGGATAATTAGAATTTTAAAAATCAGTGATTTAGTGTATTCACCTATAGGAATAGGACTTAATTGGAATGAAAAGTTTTAAAATTGCGATTGCTCAATTCTCTCCACATGTGGGCAATTTAGATGCAAATACGCAGACAATGATAGATTTGGCAAATCAGGCCAAAAAAGATAATGCTGATCTTATTATTTTCCCTGAACTTTCAACTTTAGGTTATCCGGCTGAAGATTTATTAATTCGTCCAAGTCTGGCTAAACGCACAAAGCTGGCGTTTGAGAAACTGACTGAAGTAAAAGATATCGTCATGGTCTTTGGTTTTGTCAATCAAACCGAAGATGGTGAACGCTATAACTCAGCCGCCGTTATGAAAGATGGCGAAGTTTTAGGGGTTTATAATAAACAGACATTGCCAAACTATGGTGTATTTGATGAGAAACGCTATTTTGGCGAAGGACATCAGCATCTGGTCTTCGAATATCTGGGACACAAGTTTGGTGTTCTGATCTGTGAGGATGTCTGGTCATTGTCTACGGTTCAACAGCTGGCTCAACTGAATATTGATACTGCGCTGGTTCTGAATGCTTCCCCATACGAAGTTGGCAAACCGCAACACCGTATCGATACCATGGCTGCGCTGGTCAAACAGTTGAATATCAATCTGGTGTACTGTAACCAGGTAGGTGGCCAAGATGATCTGATCTTTGACGGCACCAGCTTTGTACTCAATAAATCAGGCGAAGTGGCTCTGCAAGCACCTAGCTTTGAAAAAGGCCTGTATATCGCTGAATATGATGCAGAAAAATTAGAGTTCAGCAAAGGCATGATTACTCCAGCCCTAGAAACTATGGCCGAGATTTATCAAAGTCTGGTGATGGCAACCCGTGATTATGTACAGCGTTCAGGTTTTCCAGGTGTAATTCTGGGTCTGTCTGGTGGTATTGACTCTGCCTTGACTCTTGCCATCGCAGCAGATGCGATTGGCCCTGACAAAGTCCAAGCAGTGATGATGCCTTATACCTATACTGCTCAGATCAGTGTAGAAGATGCCACTGAACAAGCAAAAACTATGGGTGTAACTTTCGGTATTGCCGAGATTAACCCGATTGTAAGTGGCTTCTTGCAAACCCTGTATCCATTCTTTGGCAATGCCCCTGTAGATGCCACTGAAGAAAACCTGCAAGCACGTGCACGCGGTACACTATTAATGGCGCTTTCTAACAAGTTCGGCAATCTGGTTCTGGCAACCGGTAATAAATCTGAACTTGCCGTTGGTTACTGCACACTATATGGCGATATGGTCGGTGGTTTTGCGGTATTAAAAGATGTTTATAAAACCATTGTGTTTGAACTTGCGAAATACCGTAACAGCATCGCAGAAACTCCTGTGATTCCTGAGCGCGTCATTACTCGCCCACCATCAGCAGAACTTCGTCCAGATCAGGTCGATCAGGATTCATTACCGGCTTATGAAGTACTTGATGCGATTCTTTATGCTTATATTGAAGAAGATCTGAGCCAGGATGACATCATTGCCAAAGGCTTTGAAGCTGAAGTCGTGAAAAAAGTGATTCGTCTGGTTGATATTAACGAATACAAACGTCGTCAGGGTGCGATTGGTCCACGTATCAGCTCGCGTTCTTATGGTCGTGAACGTCGCTATCCGGTCGTTAATGGTTGGAAAGCAGGTATCTAAGTTTTAACAAAACTAGATTAGCTATAATGCCCAAGTAAATGCTTGGGCATTTTTTTATCTTTAAGCAATAAATAGGGTTAAGAAATTAAAAGAAGATTCAAAAATTTAAACAGACAGATATTTAGAAGAACTTTCTCTTAATTTTTTATTGATATTTTTATGGCACAAAAAAAGAGACCAAGCTGAGAGCTTGGTCTTTAAAAATGGTGGCTATGACGGGACTTGAACCTGTGACCCCCGCATTATGAGTGCGGTGCTCTAACCAACTGAGCTACATAGCCGTAAACTGTGTGCGCATTATCGTAATTTCAGGTTGTATCGTCAAGTATTTTAAACCACAAATGTTCAGTCTTTATGCAAATTAATCATAAACTCTTAAACTTTGTACAAATCATGATTTAATTCGAAATCCCATAACAGAATCTACAAAAATTGGTACCAACTTTTAAAGCCAAATCTAAATCGAAGTCGTATCATATAATATTTAACTTTAAGAATAACTTGCTGAAGAATCAAAATAAAAAGTGAATCTAGGACCTTTTCCTATCGCTATAATACTTTTCCAAATATGGCCAATAGTATCTCTGGATTAAAGCAAAACTGAAGATGACGAAATTCAAAATATACCTAAGCCTGCTCCTATTGAGTGTTATAAGTTTAGCCAATGCAACTGTTATTCATCCAAGCAGCAGATTTTCAGGATGTGATGATGTGAAAAGTTTGGCTCAAGAAGTCATGCTCTTTAGACTGAAAGGTGCACCACAGAAATGGATGATTCAGCAAATAAAACAGCACTACGGTACAGCGAATGATCTCCATGCTCTGATTGGTATAAAACTTACTGAAAAAGCGTTTAAATATGAAATACCCCAAGATCAGTCTGGACGTTCCGCCTTAATTAAAAACTTTGCAATTGATCACTATAATGAATGTGAGAAATCCATTACAGATCGTGCTCAATTTAAAAAAGAAAATAACGGTATTAACCCACCCTTGGAAAGGGAAGTTTTAGAACACTAAAATTATGCTGATAGAAGGTTACTATTAGAAATAGCAGTCTATCTTTATGCAGTTTGATAGATTTTTCATTATTAAAATCTCAATTTTAAACCTGTTCCTATAGTTTTATATAACAGGGATTTTTTGAATCTAAAATTACAGGTAATAACGCAGTATTAAAATCAGATGGCTTTTTTAAGTTAGTTCATTAATATTCTAAAATCATATTATTTTAATCTCAAAATATAAATATAAATCAAAAACTTATAAAATATACCAACCATTAAAAATTATTACTTTGTTAAACATAATACTGAGGTATTTACTTGGTTTTATTTTTATAAAATACGCGTTATGATCAAAGTATAAACAACAATTCGTACACGATTTTAACACGTCATATTTTTATAAAACTTATTTCCGATAAGGAGAATTCTAATGTCATTTGAACATATTTTAGTACCCGTTGACGGTTCAGAAACTTCCTATGCTGCAGTCGATAAAGCCGTCGAAATTGCCAAAGCATTTAACAGTAAAGTGACAGTGGTTCAGGTGCTGGCACTTGATCCCTATATCGCTGCTGAATACATTACAGCAGCTCAAACCAATGACCTGGTTGAACGTGCCCGTACTGCAATTCTGAAGACACTTGATGAAGCAAAAGCGAAATTTGCTGCGGCAGGTATTGATGCAGAGACCCAGCTACTCGAAGGTCAGGTGATTTATAGTGAAATTGTCAAAGCAGCAGAATCCTTGAATACTGATCTGATTGTGATTGGCTCACATGGCCGTACTGGCTTCAAGAAACTGTTCCTGGGTAGTGTTGCGCAAAGCATCTTGGGACAGGCCACTGTTCCTGTAATGGTTATCCGTAAATAATAAAAAAATCCCCACTTCAATCAAGTGGGGATTTCTCTTTCAAACAAATCCATCCCATTGATACTGCTTTAAGCTAACCCGATTTCCAGCAGATAGGATCCCTTCTGCGCCTAATTTTTGCTGTTGAATATTATGTCCATATTCATCCAGTTTATTGAGACTGATCTTACCTTGAGCGTTCAGGACACGATGCCAAGGCAAATCGGTTTCTGTATCAAGCTGGCTTAAAACCCTACCTACCAGACGTGCATGTTTGGGCAAGCCAGCCAGCTTAGCGATCTGTCCATAGGTCGCTACTTTCGCATAAGGAATCTGGCTGACTACACTCAGAATCATTTGTGCCATTTCCTGGCTTGCACTTGATGTCATTGGCTTTCAATCTTGATAGAAAATTCTAACGCTTAGAAATTCTCCGGATTCTCTAAGCGTTTCACTTCCTGTACTTTATCAGGATGATGCACGGTTGCTACACCATCGGCATCTTTCTTATCAATCAGCATCTCAGGCTGGAAGATGGTGATGGTTTCATTTCCATTTGCATCCTCCCCCACAATATACTGAAAACCGCGCCGGTTCATCTTGTGGCACATCCGCTGATACCAGCCTTTAAAGCCTTGAGTTTCTTCATTCGGGTTGTAATAGAAGGCATTCATTACGGCTGGCAAACCTAGGCCACAAACCACCCCAGAAAGAAGTACCACAATGAAGGTATATCCAATCAGAATACTGCTATACGCTTCCAGTTGCGGAATATTGGCCACTGCCAGAATCAGGGCTAAGGAAATCCCGCCACGTACACCGCCCCAAGACAGAATGGTTAAACTGCCGTTATAACTTTTTTTACGCATTCTAGGGAATAATGCAAAAGACAGATGGTTGGCCAGGAAGCGTGCCAAATGCAGAATTATGAAAGCGACAATCCCGCCTAGAACCAGACTGGTGCTTAGATCAATAATGAACAGTTCCAGACCGATCAAGGTGAACAGGAAGGAATTGATAATTCCCTCTACCGTATGCCAGAAATGGTTTACATCACCGATATCTGCATCAGCCAGAATTTCTTTCCATTTATTACCGACAATCAAGCCGCCGATTACACAGGCAATTGGTGCAGAAGCATGCGCCAGTAAAGCAACCAGATATGAACCACAAGCCAACAGTGCAGTAGTTAATATCAGTGATTCCATTTCATGCTTACCGCGCAGAATACGTAAAATCGCCAAACCAAACCCAATTCCGATCAAGACTGCCACGACAATTTCATAAAGCAATGTTTGCAGGACGGCGAGTACGGTAAAGTTTTCACCTTGCAGTACATTTAATAAGGTCATAAATAATGCAATACACATGGCATCATTAAACAGTGATTCACCTTCCAGCTTCACGATCAAATGATGGGGTGCGCGTACCGAACTGAGTACACCTTTAATCCCAATGGGATCCGTTGCTCCGAGCGCAGCACCGAGTAATAGTAGAACCAATATATCGACGTGGTTACCAATCAGAAACTGATAACCGTACAGCGCAATACCAAAGAAAACTGCACAGAAAACCAATGCCAGACTGGCCAGAATACCAATCGGCCGCCAGTGATTGCGTAAATCTGAAACCTTAAACTTCAATGCGGATGAAGTCAGAATAAAACAAATCACACCATTAATCAGGAAGTCATAAAAATCGACATGGCGAACTGCTTTCTCAATATTATCAATATTGATGCTAAAAAATGGATTACCCTGTAACAGGCTGGCGCACCATTGCAAGATAAAGACAAAAATAGCGGAAACAATCGGCACACCAATGGCTTGAGGAAAACTTAGAACACGTTTGTTGAACATGGTAGTGGCAATTGACAGAGCAAAGACCACCGTCAACAGTTGTAAAAAAAAGAAACTTCCCATTAGGTTTCCTAAGATTTGGCAATTTGCAGCCGTGAGCTGAAAGTTTTACTTGAAATATAAATTTAAAAAAACAGTATATTTTAGCGGATCAAGTTTAGTCCCATTTTTTTTCGAATTAAGTTAAGTTTCTTTTCAATATTCACAACTGATGATTTAACATACAGCCTTAAAGCACTTTATTGCTTACTCCTCCTTTCTATTTAGAAATTTTCTTCCATGCATCAAACTGTCAAAACTATATTCCGTCTGTGTCTCGCTGCTGTCATTTTTCTGGTTACACTTTCTTTAATGTTCACTTGTGTTGCCAAAATTCAGGAAATCCTGAAAGCAGATCAATATTATCAGCAAGCTGTGAGCATTCCTTTAAAAAGCAATACCAAAGCGCAATATGTACTGGTGTCTAATAATCAACGTCCAGACAATGCGCTGTTTATCCTGATTGCGGGAAATGGTTATGTAGCAAAAATCAGCTGTGAGCATTATGCTGCCCTATGTACTGATGACTACAATCAGTCACATACCCGGCAGATTCAGAATGTTAATTTAGTAAAAGTGAGAAATTATTTTTATATTGAAAATATTCAGTTCCAAGATAGTAGAACTGGTCAGATCACTAAACTTAGCTATTCCAAAAATGAATTGAAGCAATTTTATAATAATGACATCAGCAATTTAAAATATATTCTCTTTGCGATTTCGCTATTTGCCTTGGCTGCCTTATTTGTCAGTATCAAGATTTTGAAAAACTTCCGTCGTTTTCTGGAAAAATAACTATTCAATCATTAGGGGAGCATTTGCTCCCCTTTTTTGATCTTTAATTTTAGATATTTTGATTAAAAGTATCACAAGCAGACATTTGACCTGATTTCAGACCAGTATTAAACCATTTTACCCGCTGTGCACTGGTACCATGCGTAAAGCTGTCCGGCACGACATGGCCTTGTGCCTTTTTCTGCAGATAGTCATCACCGATCTTGTGTGCCGCATCCATGGCTTCTTGTACATCACCCTGCTCCAGGAACTGCGTACGCTCATGGTTATGATAAGCCCATACCCCAGCCAGACAATCCGCCTGTAGTTCTTGTCGTACAGAAAGCTGATTGCCCTGTGCTTGAGTAGCTTGTTGACGTGCCTGCTGTACCTGTGAAGAAATACCTAAAATGGTCTGGATATGATGACCTACCTCATGCGCTACCACATAGGCTTGAGCAAAATCACCTGCCTGATCATTGCGAGATAACTCGGTTGAGTTCTGTTCCCCGCTGATTCCCATTTGAGTACGCATATCTTTAAAGAATGCTGTATCAATATAAACTTTCTGGTCTGCCGGACAATAGAAAGGTCCCATGGCCGATTGCGCTGTACCACAACCAGAATTTACTACCCCACTAAATAAAACCAATTTGGGTGCAGTATATTGCTGGTTCAGCTGCTGCTGAAATATTTGAGACCAGGTATCTTCTGTATCGGCAAGCACAGTTCCTACAAAATCGATTGCTTCTTGCTGCTCTGGCGTTGGATTTTCCAGACCCCGTGTTTCTGCACTAGAAACACCTTGCGTGACCTGCTTGGTGGTTTGATAGGCTTGCTGTGGATCAACGCCAAAAAACTTCCAGGCCACGAAAGCAATAATCAACCCGAGAATACTGATTCCACCGGCTTTGGCACCACCGCCACGACGGTCTTCTACATTGCTACTAACACGACGTCCTTTCCAGCGCATAGTGAGATTCCTTATAGTTTAAAGTCAGCTTATTTTAACGGGCCTAATTTATGCCTGCTTTGATTTCGATCTGATTTTTTGAATAAAGCCAATCAAGATAAATACGATTAACCCTGCCACAAAACCAATCACCAGATTAATCAGTGTAGGCGTAACAGCCCCTACGATACTGCCCAGACTAGGCATATGCTCTACATACTCAACCGAATCTTCAGTGAAATGATGAAACCATGGAATGGTATGAGCAATAATCCCGCCACCGACCAGGAACATTGCAATCGTACCTACAATCGTCAGGGTTTTCATCAATTTAGGAGCAAAAGCCAGCAATCCACAGCCTATACTTTGTTTGAAGCTGGATGCCTGCTTAGTCAGGTACAAACCTAAATCATCAATTTTAACAATCATGGCGACGAAGCCGTACACCCCGACTGTCATTAATATGGCAATTCCTGCCAGTACGATGACTTTGGTGGTAAAAGCTGCGGCTGCCACGGTGCCCAAAGAAATCACTACAATTTCCGCAGACAGAATGAAATCAGTTCGGATCGCACCCTTAATTTTCTCTTTTTCAAATGTGGCCAAATCGGTTTCGATCGTAGTGAATTCAGCCTCAGCATCTTCTTCAGTCTTGGCTTTCTTATGCTTTAAGCTATGCAGGACTTTTTCTACGCCTTCATAACAGAGAAATAGACCACCAATCATTAGTAAAGGATTAATTAACCAGGGTGCAACCACACTAATAAGTAAAGCCAAAGGAACAAGAATCAGCTTATTAATAAAAGAACCTTTCGCTACCCCCCACACCACAGGAAGTTCACGTTCTGCCCGTACACCGCTGACTTGCTGGGCATTTAATGCCAAGTCATCCCCCAAGACACCTGCCGTCTTTTTTGCAGCCATCTTGCTCATCACGGCAACATCGTCTAAAACAGTCGCAATATCATCCAATAATATTAATAAGCTGCTCGCCATTTTTGTTATCCTTATCATCTTTAGACATATTTTAATGAAAATATTTAAAAAATATTGTATTCACTTGTTTAATTAATAAGATTTTTTACTACGGCTTTTTTTCTGGCTGACATTCAAAAACAGAATGCCGTACAATGTGGCCATTCGTTAAAATATAGATGTAGTACAGACTACTTTTTGGAATAGATAATGAGTAATCAAGATAATCGTCCAGTAATCTTGACTGGCGACCGTCCTACCGGACAGCTTCACCTTGGCCATTTTGTCGGTTCATTACGCTCTCGCGTAGGTTTACAAGATTCTCACCATCAACATTTGTTACTCGCTGATGCTCAAGCCTTGACAGATAATGCAGATAACTTTGAAAAAGTACGTCGCAATATTATTGAAGTGGCCACAGATTATCTGGCTGTCGGCATTGATCCAACTAAAACTACAATCTGTGTTCAGTCTTGCCTGCCAGCCTTAAACGAACTGACCATGCTCTATCTGAACTTTGTGACAGTTTCACGTCTAGAGCGCAACCCGACCATTAAATCAGAAATTCAGATGCGTGGTTTTGAGCGTGATATTCCTGCAGGTTTCTTATGCTATCCAGTGGCTCAAGCAGCAGATATCACAGCCTTTAAAGCAACTGTAGTTCCAGTAGGCGAAGACCAGATTCCAATGATCGAACAGACCAATGAGATCGTACGTCGCCTTAACCGTCAGATTGGCCGTGAATTACTGCCTGAATGTAAGGCGCTGCTTTCTAATGTGGGACGCTTACCAGGTTTTGACGGCAAAGCGAAAATGTCTAAATCATTAGGCAATACCATTGTTCTAGATGCTTCTGATAAAGACATCAAAAAAGCTGTCAATGCGATGTATACCGATCCGAATCACCTTCGTATCGAAGATCCAGGCCAGGTTGAAGGCAATGTGGTATTTACTTACCTGGATGCTTTCGACACTAATAAAGAAGAACTGGAAGAATTGAAAGCACATTATCGCCGTGGTGGTTTAGGTGATGGTACAGTAAAAAAACGTCTGGAAGGTATTCTAAAAGAGCTGATCGGTCCGATTCGTGAACGTCGTATGGAACTGGCTAAAGACCCGGATTACATCATGGATATTTTGAAAACGGGCACAGATAAATGCCGTGATATTACACAGACCACTTTAGATGAAGTAAAAACGGGCTTAGGTGTTTTCCATTTCTAAAATAGACAATATTTAAAAAAAAGTCCTTCATATGAAGGGCTTTTTTTATTTAAGTCCAAAATGCGCAAAAATAAGGCAAGTTTCCACACAGATTCTTCATAGTTTTAACCTTACTTAACATCTATTAACATGAATACTGATGAGTCACATGAGAATGAGTCCTAATATACTTACATACAGTAAGCAATCAAATTTAACTCTCTCCACAGTTAATCTTGATTTAGTTTTGAAAGAAACTTCCTTTTTCTACGCAATGACAACCCCAATCATTGCGTTTTTTTTGTCTGTAATTTTTGAAAATATAAAAAATCCTGCCAGATGAGCAGGATTTTGTTGTGTCTTAAATATTAATATTTGAACAAGCCTTTTTCTAATGGAATTTCAATTCCAATAGAGGCACCGCCATCCTGACCATTTACATCTGAGTCACTTATCCAGGCATTAATTTTAAGTGGCATTTCTGGACGAATATAATGCGACCAAGTAACATCTAGTGCTTTAATTTCATCATCAAAAGCAAAAGCAGCATTATTTAAACTTGCACGTTCAGACTGATTGACTTCAGCAAACAATACCCGCCCAGATAAACGGTTCATCGGATCAAAACGGATATCACCCCCTACTGAAACCATCTGTGCATCACCACCTAAAGCATGTGCCAGCGGATAACCGTGCTGATAAAAACCATCAGTGTAAGTACTGTGATTATAAGAAATACCTCGCACCTTGCCGTTAGTACGTGTATCTACCCATTCTGTATACAGTTGATATGGCATATTTTTTACAGTCGAAGAATAGTCTATACCCGCCAGATACATTTTCTTTGCAGGCAGACCACCCGCTTCATCTTCACCAACATATTGCCCATAGAAGCCCATAGGTACCTGTGTCAAAGGAAACAGATTCAGGCGTGCATCGAAACCCGCGATCTGGTTCGATGGGTCAGGTTCACCCGTACCACCATTATCTTTATTCCCGACAAAAGCATCCCATAATGAACTTAAGCTTTCAGGACGTCCTTCCCCACCCCATTGAATCGCACGAGAAGCGCCTAGCTCCAAGTAAGATAAAGGTTGTGCTGTTACACGAAGACCAATAAGTTTGGTATCTGGAACGGCAGTATAATCATCCAATTGTCCTGCAAAAGCCTGATATTGCCACGGTCCAATCCAGGACAGCCATTTAGTTTCAAAAGCTGTTTGTTCTGCACGTTGTGCCATAAATCCATATACTGGGCGGCTAGCATCGCCACGAATCAAGCTGCCATCATGTCCCGGACCCCAATAGGTCGGAATTTGGCCAGCAATCAGCCATTGATTCCAGAGTTTTCCTGCTAGATAAGATCCTTCCAGATTCACATCCTGATCATTCTCAATTTGTCGATCTTTTTCGGCATTAACCCGGAGTTTGGCATCCCAGTTTTCGCCACCTGCATTAAACTCTAAAGCTGCCTGAAATTGTGCCTTTTGCTGATCGCCAAAGGCTTGAGGAATATCTTTTGGATCACTTTCCGCAAATAAGCCTACTTTGAGCTGCTGATTGTCTGCTGTTAATTTTGCCAGAACTGAATCAATAACACGTTGTTGTACTTTGTTACTCACTTGTGCATTGGATAGAGCTCGTTGAATTTCATCACCACTGAGCGGCCAGGTCGAGGTACTGATCTGGATCACCCCTTGCTGGTTTAACCAGTTCAAGTCAGTACGAAGATTTGCATCATTCAGAACCAGCCCTTGAGCAAAAACAGGAAGCGAAAGTGTCGTAAGAAGTGCACTTAATAATGGTTTTTTTAGAAACATGGGATCAATATTCTCAAGTTTATTTTTGCCTAACCATAGATATTTCAAAAATAATATTCAATGGCGAAACTGTATCAGTATAATATGAAACCCTAGATTTAATTGACTTTTAAAATAAAAAATCGCTTCAAGAAATGAGATAGAAATACAAAAATGAAATCACAAATGTAAAAAATAGAATGAAATAATGCTGGGTTTTAATTTTATTTAAAATAAATACTGAACACATAAAAAAGGCAGTTTTAAAACTGCCTTTTTTCGAATAAGTAATCAGTGTTTATGACGCATATGCGGGAATAAAATTACATCACGGATACTTGGTGCATTCGCGAAAATCATTACCAGACGGTCAATACCGATCCCTTCACCTGCTGTAGGAGGCAGACCATATTCTAGGGCTTCAATGAAGTCAGCATCATAGTGCATTGCTTCATCATCACCTGCATCTTTCTCAGCAACCTGCGCCTGGAAGCGTTCAGCCTGATCAATCGGGTCATTTAATTCCGAGAAGCCATTTGCCAGTTCACGACCACCGATAAAAAATTCAAAACGGTCTGTAATATGCGGGTCTTGATCATTACGGCGTGCTAATGGTGAAGTTTCTGCTGGATATTCAGTCACGAATGTAGGCTGACGTAGTTGAGTTTCTACCGTTTCTTCAAACACAATTGTTTGCAGTTTACCCAGACCAAAACCTGGTTTTACCTGTTCTTTCAGTTCTTCCTGAATGAATTTCGCCAGGAACTCACGGTCATTGACATTTTCTGGAGTGAACTGTGGATTGTGCTCAAGAATGGCATCAAACATTGAAATTTTCTTGAATGGCCCTTTGAAGCTAAAGACTTCATCGCCATAAGGCACATCAGTGGTACCCAGAATATCAATTGCCAGTTTTTCCAGCATTTGCTCTGTCAATTCCATCAGGTCTTTGTAATCTGCATACGCCTGGTAGAATTCGATCATAGTGAATTCAGGGTTATGACGAGTAGAAACACCTTCATTACGGAAGTTACGGTTAATTTCGAATACGCGCTCGAAACCACCCACAACCAGACGTTTCAAATAAAGCTCAGGTGCAATACGCAGGAACAACGGCATATCCAGTGCATTATGATGCGTTTCAAATGGACGCGCAGATGCTCCACCAGGAATTACGTGCATCATCGGGGTTTCAACTTCCATAAAACGTTTGTCGTTCAGGAAGCTACGAATACCGGCAACAACTTTGGCACGAACTTCAAAAGTTTTACGGGTTTCTTCATTTACGATCAGATCAAGATAACGCTTACGATACTTCACTTCAGTATCAGTCAAACCATGGAACTTGTCTGGAAGTGGACGTAATGATTTTGTCAGTAATTCAAAATGTTCGATATGAACATACAGGTCACCTTTTCCAGAACGACCGATATAACCTTCAACTGCAATGATATCGCCCAGATCCAGGCCTTTGATCGTTGCAAGTACTTCTGGCTCAAGTTCTTTACGTGGAACATAAAGCTGAATACGACCGGTCATATCCTGAATCACGATGAATGAACCGCGGTTCAACATCACACGACCTGCTACTTTTACATGAACGTGTTCGCCAGCTTCAATTTCTTCTTTAGATTTATCAGCAAACTGGTCTTGTAAGTCTTGCGCATAATGTTCACGTTTAAATGTGTTTGGCCATGGGCTAACACCAGTTTCTTTTGCGTGGTCTTGAATCTGCTTTAACTTGGCATGACGCTGTGCAATTAAATCGTTTTCGGAAATGATTTGTTCAGAAGTCGATTGAGCGTTATTTTGCGTCATCTCTGCCTCGGATAAGATTAGTTAAAAAATAGAAGTTGCATAGAATAGCAGAAATCCGCATCAAATCGTAGCGTAAAGACTTCCTACACGTGGCTTTTCTTGAGAAAAATTTCTGGATATATGAAATTCTTAAAGGCAAATGATTTTCAGTTTCGAATTTTATGATTGGTTTTTTTAGAATATTGCCCAACTTTTGTTAGATGAAAGTCCAAGACCTCAATCCTCTGCACAAATTCTGCCTTTATATCCCATATCAGCTTAGACCAATAGCTAACTGCTTCCTCGAAATAGACGTTTTACAATAATGACCATATTAGAAGGTGGTGTCTTAACACCCTGACCACGACTTTGCCATGTCCGATAAAAATGAGTAAAAATATGTCTAAAATATTGTTTTTTCATGGCTTGGATTCGTCAAAACAGTCCACGAAATTTCATGCAATTGATGCAATGCATAAATATTGTATAGATGTGGATTATCGTAATCTGAGCTACCAGTCGGTAGCTGATTTCTATCATGAAATGGTTGAAACCATTAAACCGGATATTCTGGTCGGACACAGTCTGGGCGGTTATTGGGCGCTAAAAATGTCACAAGCTCATCAGATCCCTTGTGTGATCGCGAATCCTAGCTTGCAACCGAATTTCCGCGATGATTATCCTGCGATTTGTGACAACGATTTGCAGCATGATATTCCGCAAATGGCCTATCTGGAATTAGGTGATGAAATTCTGGATATGCATGCAGCACAGGCACAGCTTGAAGACTATATGCAAATTCATGCCATTGAAGGTGGCCACCATCGTCTTGAACACCCTGAACAGATTAATGACCTGATTCAGGAAATTGAATATCATTTTATCCGGCAATAAAAAAGCCCCAATAGTTGGGGCTTTTTTGATGATCTAGACTTAAGCAACTGCAGCTTCAGGCTGGGATTTATCATCAAGTACTGACCAGATGTCCAGACCTAATTCACCGTGTAAATCTGGCAGATCAAGGAAGATGCTCGCACCTAGAACCTGATGCTGACATTTTTCAGCCAACTCATGTACTGCTTTCAATGTACCGCCAGTTGCCAGTACATCATCCACAATAATCACTTTTTGTCCCTGAACTTCTGCAGACATTTCCAGACGGTCCAGACCATATTCAAGGCTATAACCTACACCTACGACTGGAGGCGGCAATTTACCTGCTTTACGAACCAGTAATAAGCCTTTGCCCGTACGCTGCGCCAACAGGCTTGCCAGCACGAAACCACGTGCTTCTACTGCCACAAAGCTGTCTACTTCAGCAAGCTTTTCTTCAGGAATGCTGGCAATCAAAGCATCAGTTAATGGACCCAGATTATTCATGAATAATGGGGTCAAATCGAAGAAACAAATGCCTGGTTTTGGGAAATTCTGGACAGTACGAATGTGAGACCACAGAGAAGTAGACAAATTGCTCATGGGAGATCTTTAAACAAGGAAAGGAATAGGTGAATTTTAAACTAAATTAACAATGTGTAACAACAACGACTGTGCAATATTAAAGCACAGAATAATAATAAGCAATTGATTTAAATATATAAATTTATTTTAAAAAATATTTAATAAAGACTTTGCTGAGTCTAAGTTAACTGATTTTAATCATTTTTTCTGCCCGACTTTGGTCTACAACTTAAAATCTAAGCCAGAAGAGTGTTTGATAAAACTAAAAATACAACTCTTTGCCTCACCTTAAATATATTTCTAGTAATGAAATACCTAGGGACTGCCCTTTCTGCTGTTAATTTCACTGATTAAACTTTTATTCGCTTTACTTTATGAATAGAACTGCGTAAAAATTTAGCCAAATATGTTTACTATTAAAAGTCATATTCTTTAGGGTCTTGCCATTTGTGGATTTTAAGCTGACAGCTACAGTTGGTCAGTTTTGGAGAGTTATATGAAAAAATATCAATGCATCGTTTGTGGATGGATTTATGACGAGGCAGAAGGTTGGCCTCAGGACGGAATCGTTCCTGGAACCAAATGGGAAGATATTCCTGATGACTGGACTTGTCCGGATTGTGGTGTTTCTAAAGTCGATTTTGAAATGATTGAAATCTAATCATGTTCTTTTAAAGACCATATTGAATGGTCTTTTTTATGTCCTTTATACCTGAAAAAAACTAATTTAAAAAAGCATGGAGAATCGTATGCATCCTATCGTCATCATTGGTTCGGGCATGGCGGGTTATGCTGTTGCCCGTGAGTTTCGCAAACTCAACCCAGACCATGAACTTGTCATGATTTGTGCTGATGATGCGACTAATTATGCAAAACCTACGCTTTCTAATGCTTTAGCAGGAAACAAAGCGCCAGAACACATCCCTTTGGGTGATGCAGAAAAAATGTCAGCGCAGCTGAAAATGCGCATCGAAAAAAATACCTGGGTCAAAACGATTCATCCTGAACAGCATCAGCTGACTTTAGAAAAAGACGGTCAGGAAAGTACACAGGATTATTCTAAACTGGTGCTAGCTGTAGGTGCCAATCCAGTACGCCTAGCCATTGCCGGTGATGCCAGCGACGATATTCATATGGTCAATAACCTGACTGACTATAAAGCTTTCCGTCATAATCTGGCAGCACGTGAGGATAAACGCGTAGTAATTTTAGGCGCAGGCCTGATCGGCTGTGAATTTGCCAATGACTTGCAGCATACCAATCATCAGGTCACCGTGATTGATCTGGCACCCCAGCCTTTAGGTCGCTTATTACCAGCTCATGTCGCAGATGCTTTCCAGCAAAATCTTGAAGAGACGGGTATTCATTTTGTATTAGGGACAACAGTTGAAAAAGTCTCTAAAGTTGAAAATGGTAATTATCTGGTCACACTTGCCAATGGTCAGTCAGTTGTTGCTGATGTGGTGCTGTCTGCTGTGGGCTTACAACCGAATATTTCTGTCGCAAAAGAAGCCGATATTCATACCAGTCGCGGGATTCTGACCAATACAAAACTAGAAACCAATCAACCGGATATTTATGCAGTAGGCGACTGTGCGGAAGTAAATGGAATGCTTTTGCCATATGTCATGCCAATCATGCAGCAGGCCCGTGCCCTGTCTAAAACATTGAATGGCGAACATACTGCAGTCCATTATCCAGCAATGCCTGTTGCGGTAAAAACGCCAGCTGCGCCATTGACTGTCCTTCCTGCTCCGGTTGATGTCGAAGTAACTTGGGAAAATGAAGAGTTTGATGACGGTATGCTGGCCAAAGCCTTTGATGCCAGCGGTACTTTGCGTGGATTTGTCCTGCTTGGTGCCACTGCTGCCAAACAACGCCTGGCATTGACCAAGCAGGTTCCTGACTTGATTCCAGCTACAGTTTAGATGTTTAATACAAAGGACATTTTTTAAGCGAAATGTCCTTTAATCAGGAAATACATCATGCACAGTGCCCTGCAGTTCAATCATTCTCCGTATACCGCGTTCATGCGTGAAACCAAGGTCGATCTTGGCAATGGCATCGAATTGCACGTGGAAGTCGGAGGAAATCCTGAACACCCGACCATTCTGCTGATTATGGGGCTTGGGGCACAGATGCTGTACTGGCCGGACTTCTTCTGTAAATCCCTCATTGATCAGGGCTATCATCTGGTGCGTTTTGACAACCGGGATATTGGTTTATCTTCCAAAATTCACCATAAAGGGCCTCGCTTAAACACTTTAAAAATGATGAGCCGTTTTGTACTGGGTTTAGGCAATCAGGGCGCGCCTTATACGCTGTACGATATGGCAGATGATGTACATCTTCTGATTGAAAAAATGGGACTGGGTCAGGTTTATGTGCTCGGTGCCTCTATGGGCGGCATGATTGCCCAGATTCTGGCCGCACGTTATCCTGACAAAGTTAAAAAAATGGGTTTACTGTTTACCAGTAATAACCAGCCACTGTTACCTCCGCCTTTTCCAAAGCAACTCTTTAGTTTAATTGACAAACCCGCTTCCACAGATGAAGATGGCATTGTCGATCATAGCTTGAAGCTGTTTAATATTATTGGCTCACCGGGTTATGTGAATCATCTGGAAGCGATTCAGACCGCCCGTAAGTTATATAAGCGAAGTTACCATCCAGCGGGTGTACTTCAACAGTTTTTAGCAATATTATGTACGGGTTCATTGCTGCAACTGGACAAGCAAATCCAACAAGAGACCTTGGTGGTTCATGGTGCTCGTGACAGATTGCTGCCTCCTAGTCATGGTAAGGCTGTTGCAAAAGCAATTTCAGGGGCTAAATTTGAATTAATTGATGGAATGGGGCATGATATCCCTCCGCATTTTATTCCATATCTTAGCGAATTATTTGCTGATCATTTTAAATCATAAACATTAGGACACTATGGCTGCATTACCATCCCTAAGACAGCTGTCATACCTCGTAACACTGTCTGAGACGCTGCATTTTACAGAAGCTGCTCGCCGCTCATTTGTTACCCAGTCAACTTTGTCTGGCGGTATTATGGAGCTGGAGCGTTTACTCGGTGGCGTTCTTGTTGAACGCGATCGCCAGAATGTACGTTTAACGCCGCTTGGTGAACAAGTGGTTGCACGTGCCCGTGTTCTACTGGCTGATGCTCAGGACTTAATGCGTTTAAGTCGTGAAATGAGTGAACCATTAACCGGTGATCTGCATCTTGGCGTTATTCCAACCATTGCCCCTTTCATCCTGTCGCAATTTCTGGATGAAGTGCATCAGCAGCTACCGAAAATCCAGCTACATTTACATGAAGCTCAAAGTGAGAAAATTGTAGAGAAACTGGAGCATGGTAATCTGGATATGGTGGTGCTCGCTCTACCTTTCGATACCCGTAGCTTGAAAGTTGCTGAAATTGCCAAAGAGAATCTGTATCTGGTACATCACAAATCTGACCAGAATGCGGCTCAAGCCAAATCTCTGGAAGATCTGGACCTGTCTCGCCTGATGCTGCTTGAAGAAGGTCATTGCTTGCGTGATCATGCATTGAGTGCCTGCCCGATTGGTGAGCGTAAAAATGATCACCGCCTGAAAGCAAGTTCATTACCGACGTTAATTGAAATGGTGTCTGCTGATCTTGGTTTCACCCTGTTGCCAGAAATTGCGCTGCATACCAATATGATCAAAGCCAATCCGGATCTGCGCATCAATCCAATCAACGCAGCACCAAGCCGTACTCTGGCACTGGTCACTCGTAAGAGCACACCGCTACAAAGCGAATTCGATGTGTTATTACAAATTTTGCAAAAAATTACTGCCCATGATGCAGCTTAATTAAGCCCTAAGAAAAAAGGAGCACTTAGATTGCTCCTTTTTTATTGCCTGTGTCTTCTGATAAAGTAAATTTTTATAAATTCAGTCAATTAAAATGATCCAAAAACCAGTTTTTCAAACTTTAACTATTTATAATATATAAAAATTAAATCCCTATTTCTGGGGATTGGCATTGAAACCAATTTAAGCCAAAATACATCTGTATATTAATTACTCTCAGGATAAGATTTCTTTGGCCTCATTTTTGCCTGCACCCGTATTATTGGTGCAACCTTATCCACCCCCGCTCTCTTCCAATCTTGATCTTGCATTGCTACAGCTCGGTTATCAACCGGATATGCTGTCCTATACCGATCATCTGTCTGCTCAATCCCATATTGAACAGTATCTTCCCAATCTCGTGTTATATGAGATTCATGAGAAAGCACAACTTAAGAATCTTAATGTAATTCAAGCACGAATCCAGATTCCTCATCTGATTATAGTTTTAGCTGATGATTCACTTGAAATGATCGATTTATTCTTGTCATCTGGCGTGGATCGATATCTGATTGCTTCGCATCCTGTTTCGAAAATAGTGGCAAGCCTGAAAATCATTCTACGTGGCGGTTCCTATTTACATCCTGAATTAGCCCGTTATTTAGTGAGTCAGGAAACAAAAATACATTTTTTAAATCAGACTGAAGTACAGATTTTAAAGTATTTCAGCCAAGACCTGACTTTGGCCGAAATTCAAAACAGATTAAGTCTGCACGATTACCAGATTTATGCTGCTATTCGCAAAATCTATCAAAAACTCGCGAATCCATTTATCCATTTTCAAAATTGATAAAATATAAAAAAGGCTGAATCATCAGCCTTTTTAGTTTGCATCGAGTTATTTAAAGGTTTCCAGCAAGGTACGCTGTGCATTATGCGGTTGTTCACCTTCAGCGACTTGGGCACGCACCCAGGTTCCATCTCCCTGTAATAACCAGGCCTGCTGATTGTCTTTCAGGTAATTTAATAAACCTTGCTGGTAAATGCGTTTCTTTAATGCTTCATCTTCAATCGGAAAACAGGCTTCTACACGATTAAACAGATTGCGATCCATCCAGTCCGCGCTTGAGCAATAAATGCGAGAATTGCCATTATTGCTAAAATAAAACACGCGTGTATGTTCAAGGAAACGGCCGACGATTGAACGTACCCGGATATTCTCTGAAAGTCCCGGTAAGCCTGGACGTAGACAACAAATTGAACGGATAATCAGATCAATCTGTACACCTGCTTGAGAAGCTTCATAAAGTTTGTTGATCAGTTGCAGTTCAGTTAAAGCATTGACCTTCACGATGATCTGGGCTTTCTTGCCCGCTTTAGCATTGGCAATTTCATTATCAATATAGTTGATGAGCTGGGCATGCAAGGTAAATGGCGCATGGAGCAGCTTTTTCAGCTTGGCCATTTTCCCCATTCCAGTCAATTCCTGGAAGATACGATGCACATCTTCACATAGATCTTTGTCCGTGGTTAAGAGACCATAGTCGGTATAAATTCGCGCATTACCTGCATGATAGTTCCCGGTTCCCAGATGTACATAACGCACCAGCTTGTTATTTTCTCGGCGTACCACCAGAATCATTTTGGCATGAGTTTTATAGCCAACAATGCCATAGACCACGACAGCACCCGCTTCTTGCAGCACATTAGCAACTGCAATATTAGATTCTTCATCAAAACGTGCACGCAGCTCGATGACTGCAGTCACTTCCTTACCGTTACGGGCCGCTTCTGCCAGCACCTGCACGATCTCGGAATCTGGACCACTACGATACAATGTCTGCTTGATTGCCAGTACCTGAGGGTCACGTGCCGCTTCACGTAACAGCGTAATCACTGGTGCAAAAGATTCAAATGGATGATGTAGCAAAATATCCTGCTTCTGCATGGCACTGAAAACATTTTCAGATTTCTTCAGTACTTTAGGCAGAATTGGCGTATGTGAATCATAACGTAGATGTGGACGTTTGAAGTTGGACAGTAACCGCGCCAGATTAACCGGTCCTGCCACTTTATAGAGCTGTTCTTTATCCAGATCAAATTCTTCCAGCAGATATTCATAAATATGCTGCGGACAATTTTCAGTCACTTCCAGACGGACTGCACGACCAAAACGGCGCGAACTTAGCTCGCCTTTTAAGGCTTTGGCCAGGTCTTCAACATCTTCATTTAAGGCCAGATCGGCATTCCGGGTAACACGGAACTGATAGCAGCCAGTCGCGGTCATGCCCGGGAACAGGTCAGACACATGTTCATGAATGATGGCGGATAACATCACATGATGTTCTTTACCATCAGTCAGTTCATCCGGTAAACGCACAACACGTGGCAATGAACGTGGCGCAGGAACAACCGCAAGATCAATCTGACGGCCAAAGGCATCTTTCCCTTCGAGCGTCACAATAAAATTCAGGGATTTATTCACCAGACGTGGGAATGGATGTGCCGGATCAAGGCTAATAGGCGTAAGAACTGGAGCAACCTGTTCCTGAAAATATTTTTTCACCCAGGCCGATTGTGCCGGTGTTAGCTCTCCACGGCGCAAGAAGCAGATATCTTCCTCACGCAGTTTCGGCAAAATCTCTTCATTTAAAATACGGTACTGGCGTTCAATGGCGGCATGCGCAGTTTCGGCAATCTGTTCTAATACTTGTTTGGGCGTCAAACCATCTGGACTGCGGCTTTCATTGCCCAAATCCAGTTGTTCCATGACGCCAGCTACACGAATTTCAAAAAACTCATCCAGATTACGTGAAAAGATCAGTAGAAAATTCATGCGTTCCAGCAAAGGATGCAGAGGATCGACTGCCTGTTCCAGCACACGCAAGTGGAAATCCAGAATAGACAGTTCACGATTAATGTAACGATCATTATAAGTATATTCGGTCAGTGCCGAAGTCGTACTGGCTGCCGTATTCATATCAAACCTACGCTATTTTCAAGTCTTGCTTATTGCTTTTAGTATGCTTCAAATTAATGACATTTTCATAAAAAAAGCCCAAATATTTGGGCTTTATCTTGATATTTTTATTTAAGGGATTTCGGCATAGCGCATATAACGCTGAATCATACGTTTACGTGCTTTTAGTGCGGATGCATTATGATGATCTTCAAAATATTTTGGATTGGTGAGAATCGCTGCCAGGAAGATGGCCTGATCACGAGTCAGGCTCTCTGCAGTCTTACCAAAATAATGTTTGGCTGCCGCTTCTGCTCCATAGATATTGTCTCCAAACTCAATCGAATTTAAATACACTTCCAGAATACGCTCTTTAGACCACATGCGTTCCATCATCCAGGTCGCGACAGCTTCCTGACCTTTACGCAGGAATGAACGCTTGTTGACGAGGAACAGGTTTTTAGCCAGCTGCTGGGAAATGGTTGACCCTCCTGCCACAACACGGCCTTCATTCTTGTTACGGCTGAGTGCAGTCTGAATACCATCCCAGTCAAAGCCATGATGGTGCATGAATTTTCCATCTTCTGCCGTCACTACCGCCTGCTTGAGATTGGTACTGATTTCATCATAAGGGCGCCACTGATGTTGAATGGGTTTCGAGGGTTCAGTCCAATAATCGATCCGCATCATCATGGTGGTATTCACTGGATTGGTTCGCCACCAGGCTAAACTTGCAAAAATCCACAGTTGAACAAGTAGAATCACACTGACAATCACGAGAAGGGTGCGGGTCAGAAAGGCTTTCATGTCAGTGCGTTACTCCTGAAAATTCAATTTTTCGTGTTAAGCTTATTCGAAATATACAATCACAGCAAAAAAATAGCATGCCTGAATATTCTCCCCCAACAACACATCGCAAACTGGAAATGCAGCTCTGGTGGATGACCGCACTCCTGATCTGCATCAATATCGGCCTGTTTGGCTGGCAGGTTCTGAATGGGATGGATATCACACAGCCAAGTTCTCCAGATGCCATTCGCTGGGGAGCAGATTATGCACCTTTAACGTATTTAGCGGAACCCATACGCCTGTTTAGTAGCATGTTTTTTCATTTTGGCTTAATTCACCTGATGTTGAATATGTGGGCACTGTATATTTTTGGTAGTGTCGCTGAACAAATTTTTGGCCGGATCTATTTTACAGGTCTTTATATTTGTGCCGGCCTGATGGGTAGTTTGCTCAGTGGCTATATGAGTATCCAGGACAGTTATGCCTTAATCGAAGGCGGTGTAGCCAATCCTGGCTTATTGCCGGGTGTTAGTGCGGGTGCTTCGGGTGCAGTCATGGGTCTCGGTGCCTCCCTGACTGTTCTATCTTTACTGCCAATGTTGCCCCGTCAGCCTTTTATTCTGGATAAAAAGACACTGGTAATGATCATGGGCCTTAACCTGGCGATGGGCTTTATGATCAGCGGAATTAACAATGCCGCACATATTGGCGGCATGATCATGGGGGCCGGACTAACAGCGCTCTGGTATCTTGGTCAGAAAATGCAGCGTGGCCGTTTGGTCAGTCTGGTTGCCTTACTGCTCGGCGTCGCTGCCTGTATCGTGCTGTATCAATATAATCTGGCTTTGCTTGAACCGATCCGCCCACTCTGGCAAGAGATTTTACAAATGCTACAACAGCAGTTGGCGGATCAACCTGCAAGATAAATCTTATTGATTCATCTCACGCAGGCTTTGCAAGGGCGGAATTTCGGAAAGATAACTCAGACGATAACGCCCAATCAAGGTACATAACACAGTCATAAACACAGGTAAGATAACCCAGATTTCCCAATGAGGCTGGATGATCAGATCCATCTTATAGCTGGCAATGGCGCTGATCACTTCTGCAAACAGACATGAAACAATACCGGCGAATAGTCCGATAAAACCGATTTCCAGACTCATCATGGTTTTCAGTTTCTGTTTGGAACTACCAAAAGACCGGAGCAAAGCCACTTCACGTTTACGTTCATCCATGAGCAGGTTTAGACAGGCCATCAGTACCAGAAAACCGGATACGCTGACCAGCACAGCCAGAATGGTAATGATCTGCACCAGTACATTCACAATCCGTTTGATTTCTTCCAGAATCAGGCTGACATCAATAAATACCGTATTGGAAAACCGCTGAACCAGATTCACCAGTTTATCTTTATCTGTTTCCGGTACATAGAAACTGCCCAGATAACTGCCCGCATTGGCATCCATAGTATTCGGTGCAAAGATAAAGAAGAAGTTTGGACTAAAACTTTCCCACTCTACTGTTCTGAGGTTCACCACTTTGGCTTCGAGTATGCCTTCAGGCAGGCTAAAGCTGAGCTTATCTCCCAGTTTGATGCCCAGCTCTTGTGCAGTATTGGCTTCGACCGAAACTTCACCCGGCTGTTTCAATCCTGCCTCCCCCTGAACAATCACATTATCCTGAGGATAGCGATCCGACTGGGTCAGATTCAGTTCACGTCTTAAGGTATTACTCTTTTTGACCAGTTCAGCAGCAAAAGGATGATCATTTTTCGCTACCAGACGCCCGCGAATATTGGGATAAAGCGGCGTGCTTTTCCAGCCATTCTGTTCTAACTGAGCTTTTAAGTCAGGCATATCAAAAGGCGGCAGACCATAGACAAACTGGTTGGGTGTCCCTTCCGGCAACTGTTGCTGCCATCGATCAAGTAAATCTGTACGCAGTACAGCCAGCACACTAATCAAACTGAGTCCTAAAGCTAAGGCAGTAATCTGTAAAGCGGTCTGATACGGTGTCCGTACATAGGCAGACAGATTGAATTTCAGATTACGCAGCAGTTTTAAAATACTCCAGACCGTAAAATACAGAACAGCACAAAGCAGAATAATGGCCCCAATCACCCAAGCTGTCAGCACGATATTTTCCGTTAAAATCACACTGAAAATAATCAGACTTAAGGTTCCGGTCAGTAACATCCACAACATCGAATGGACGGATTTTTCCTGCTGACGAATGACCCGAATCGGAGGAGTATTTAAGAGTTGAAACAGACTCGGCATGACAAAGCCCAGTAACACCACTGCACTGGTCAGCATGGCAATTGGCAAGGGCCCCAGCAGCATCGCCGTAGCAGAGAACTCAAGCTGCAAGTTTGGAATCAGCTGTAGCATGAGCTGCAGCAAGCCATAACCCAATGCA
Organism: Acinetobacter sp. GFQ9D191M; assembly: GCF_011174875.1. Lineage (NCBI taxonomy): Bacteria > Pseudomonadati > Pseudomonadota > Gammaproteobacteria > Moraxellales > Moraxellaceae > Acinetobacter > Acinetobacter sp. GFQ9D191M. The sequence goes on along the minus strand of NZ_JAALGV010000059.1, from coordinate 19,422 downwards.
ACACCTATCACGCTACCAATCAACATGGCGATTAAAAGTACTAAACCCAGCAAAGCCAGATAAGCGGCTAGAATCTGATTTTTGGTCGCGCCAATACAACGCATCAGGGCAATATGATCCTGGTTCTGCTGTACATAACGTTGTGCGGTTAAAGCAATGGCAATCCCGCATAATAAAATGGTGAGAATATTCGCCAGTTGCAGAAAAGTATCCAGATTGGCAATTGGTTTCATTAAACGGGTATTGCCTTCGCTGGCATTACGCAAGCGTAGACTGCCCTGCTGTTCCAGTTCTTGTCCCTCAACCTCAGCCTCTACTTCATCTGAAGTCCCATTTTCAGATTTTATCTTCTGCTTGAACCAGGCTTCATATTGCCGGGTATCGGCTGGATTACCCGCCATTAATAAACGGTAATCAATCCGGCTACCGACCTGAATCGCATTGGTGCGCGCCACTTCTGACTGAGCAATAATTACAGTCGGCGAAAAGCCAGAAAAGCCGAGCTCCTGATTCGAATCCTGCTCGATTTTTGCAGTAACCTTAAATTTGGCATCGGCAATATTCAGTTCATCACCCAGTTTGACCTTGAGTAGATCCATGGCCCGTGAACTCAGCCAGATTTCCCCCGCTTGGATTTTGTCTGCTGCAGGTTGAACCTGTAGCTCTCCTCGTAAAGGAAAAGCCTGATCAATAGCCTTAACATTGACCATGACAAACTGATCATTGGTATAAGCCATCGTACTGAAAAATGTGACTTCAGATTGCTGTAAATCGAGCTGCCTGGCCTGATCACGCCATTCCTGAGCTAGCGGCTCATTATCAGAAAGTACCAAATCTCCCGCCAGCATTTCAGCTGCCTGTAAAGCAACGGCGTTCTGAATCTGTTCCTTACTGAATTTTAGTGCCGTTGTGGCACTAATCGCTAAGGTCAGCGCGATGATTAGCAGATAAATCCCTGTCGTATTAAAACTTTGTCTGAGTAAAGGACGAAAAAGATGCTGCATATCAGCCTCCACTCGCATGTTCAATCAGCTGACCATTGACCAGTTCAAAATGACGCTGGCATTGTCGGGCCAGATCAGGATCATGGGTAACCAGAACCAGCGTGGTGCCTAATTCGCGATTTAACTGAAAGAGCAGCTGTTCAATTTCCTGAGCGGTTTCCCCATCCAGATTACCTGTCGGTTCATCAGCAAATATGATTTTGGGTTCACTGACCAATGCGCGGGCAATAGCGACACGTTGCTGCTCCCCACCCGACAGTACTTTTGGTGTTTGCTGAGCCTGACGGTCTAATCCGACCTTTTGTAGCAATGCCAGCGCCTTTTGTTCGGCATCACTATATTTAAAATCTAGCTGTAAACGTAAAGGCAGCATGACATTTTCAAGCGCAGTAAGATGAGGTAAAAGCTGGAAAGACTGAAATACAAAGCCAATATTTTTTAGCCGGACTAAAGCACGCTGTTCTTCATTCAAGTTCGATACCAGCTCTCCACAAACCGTTAACTGCCCGGAACTAGCCTGATCTAAAGTGGCCAAAATGCCCAGTAAAGTTGACTTTCCTGAACCGGAACGCCCAGTAATGGCGACCTGTTCTCCAGTCAAAATTTCCAGCGAAAGATCTTCAAAAATAGTCAGTTGTTTTTGTGAAAGTTGTATCTTTTGTGTCAATTTCTGGGCAGAAATAATCGCTTGTGGCATGATGGTCGAATCGTTGCTGCTTTGAATCATACGTGTCCTATATGAAAGATCTAAATCAGAAAAATCGTGTATTGCCTTGCCTGGTATTCTTTGGACTGTGCCTGATTCCTTTTAGTCTGTCGGCAAAGACCATTATGATTATGGGTGACAGTATAAGTGCTGGTTATGGCATGCAACCACAGCAAGGTTGGGTGCATTTATTACAAAAGCGTTTGGACCAACACTATCCGAAACAGCATAAAGTGGTCAATGCAAGTGTGAGCGGTGAAACCACCAGCGGTGCCTTGGCAAGGCTGCCAAAACTGCTACAGACGCACCGTCCAGATGTTGTGGTGATTGAGCTCGGCGGGAATGATGGCCTGCGTGGACAGCCACCCCAAATGATTCAAAAAAATTTAGCTGCTCTAGTACAGCAGAGCCAGAAAGCCAAGGCGAATGTGGTTGTTTTTGGAATGAAAATGCCGCCAAATTATGGTCAGGCATATAGCAAGGCTTTTGAAAATAACTATAAGGTGGTCAGTCAGCAGTATAAGGTGAAATTGCTCCCCTTCTTTATGCAAGGCGTCGCTGGCAATAAAAGCCTGATGCAACAGGATCAGATTCATCCCAACACCAAAGCTCAAACTATTTTATTAAATAATGCTTATCCTTATATTAAAGGCGCCCTCTAAGGCGCCTTTAACTAAATCAAATCTTGAGATTTACTTAGAAGTCGAAGAACGTCACTTCACCGGTTTCAAGTGAATATTCTGCACCAATCACCTGTAACTTACCTTTAGCAATCAGGCTTTCTAGAACTGCAGAACCATGACGCAATTGATTTACTGAAGCAAACACATTAGAGCGCACTGCATGTTTAGACAGTTTATTCAGGTCATCTTTCAGTTCAGTCTGCATTAGAATTTCAACTGATGGACGTACACGGTTCACGATTGACATCAGATTTGCAGATGGCGGCGTTGCTGGATTGGTTAATGCTTCAATTGTTGAATGAATAGCGCCACAATGTGTATGACCCAAGACAATTACAATCGGACAGCCAAAACTTTCTGCTGCGAATTCGACACTGCCGACTTGAGACGGTGCAACAATATTACCTGCTACCCGAATGACAAACAGATCACCTAGCCCTTGGTCAAAGACCATCTCTGCGGGTACACGTGAATCTGAACATCCTAAAACAATAGCAAATGGTTCCTGACTTTCTGCCATCTCAGCACGTTGCTGATGCGATAATAATTTTAAATGCTGCGTTTCACCATTGACAAAGCGCTGGTTACCCTTTTTAAGACGATCTATAGCTTCCTGAGCTGTGAGCATTCTTTTTTACCATCGATGTTTTTAGTGGGAATATCTTACTGCTAGATTTTTTGAATGTCACTTGCAAAAAAAATTAGCTGTAAAATTTTTAGCGCTTTGATGATTTCTTGTTCTGATAATTTTTCTGTGAAGTTCATCACGTTTTTTGGGCAGTTTTTCTGCTCAAGCTAATAATTAACAGATGTACAATATTAAGGAATGCTTTAAAATAAGTGAAAGATTACGATTTGATTCATCTATAAATTGCAAATCGATAACACGGAAGTATTTTGAGCGTTTTTGCTCAGTTTTTTCAGGGGACAGTGCTAATGAAGAAAATAATAAAATTGCGCTCAAAAATTATCTATTCCACTTTAGTCGCTCTGGGTCTTAGCCTATCTAGCCTGAGCCATAGCCAATATCTGTTTACGCCGCCGAAAGCCAAGTCTGCCGAAGTTTTACAGCTGTATCTGAGCCAGCAACGCATCCAGGCGGGTCTACAATCCAAAACCTTAAAAATCGGTGATGTGACCTGGAGTTATAGCGAAGGCGGGGCAAAAAACAAACCCTCGATTATCCTGATTCATGGACTGGCAGGTACACGCGACAACTGGAATCGTGTCGCCCAGTTTTTGACTCCGTATTATCATGTCATCATTCCAGATTTGCCGAGCAATGGCGATACCCGGGTTCCAGCAGATTTTGATTTGTCTGTACCCAATGTCACTTCGCAATTACGTACTTTTGTCGAAACCTTGAAGATTGAAAAAAATCTGCATGTCGCTGGCCATTCTCTAGGCGGTTCAATTGCGACAGTTTATGCATCCCAATACCCTTTCGATACCCAAAGCCTGTTTCTAGTAAATAGCGCCGGCATCTATAAAATGGGCAATACGCCTTATACCAAAGACCCACATGCGCTCAAAGATCTGATTGTCAGTAAACCGGGCGATCTGGAAGATGTCTCCAAACAGCTGATGCAGAATCCACCAGCATTGCCTTACCAGTTAAGACATGCGCAGGAAAAACTGTTGATTGCCCGTTCGGAACAAACCAGCAAATCGATTGATCAGGTGGTGATGCTTAACCGGCTGTATACTCCTGATACCTTTGCCCGTCTGACCCGTACAGTGGAAGCCCCGACTTTAATTTTATGGGGAAAACAGGATCGAATTATTAATGTCGAAGTGGTGAAAGAGCTCTATTCACTGCTGAAACGTGCTGAAACTCCAGTGATTTTAAATAATGTCGGTCATATGCCGATTCTGGAAGCAGAAAAACAGGTCGCCCAACATTATTTGCCTTTCTTGGCCAAGACCCAGACCCTAAAAAATCCACTTGCTGATAAACTCATTCCTTTCAATTAAGTTTCAGAGAAGTTATGCAGAAACACCCGATGATTGAGCAGTTGATTGATGCTCAACTTGATTTTCTTGATCAGGTATTTTCTCAATCTGAAACCATTCAAAGCGAGTTTCATGAGTTTTATCTCTGGTTGCGCAAGCAGACCCTAAAAGATCTGTGGAGCTGTGAACTGATCAATCAGCTACTACAAAAGCAGATTCTGGATACTGCTGCCAGTTCTTTTCTGATTGAGCAGATTGCCGAACATATCCGGTTCGCATTGGTTCATCCAGCCAATGATACAACCAAAATTGCAGATGTCATTCCGGTACTGACCATTGATAAAATTGCACAATATGTGGCCAGCAAAAGTGGTCATCGTCAGCGCCTAATCAAAGCGGTGGTGAATAACCCTGCTTTCTCGGCCATGATTACGCAACTGATCCAGCATTCGATTCAGGATTATCTGGATAATTCTGTGATTGCCAAGAGTGTGCCGGGTGTTTCCCGTTTTATGAAAATGGGCAAATCTGTTCTAGAAAATGTCACGGATTCCAGTCTGGACAACACGGTCTCCCGTTATCTGCAAAAAAATATTTTAAAACTCAGCCAAATGAGTGAACATGTCCTGAACCAGCACTTTGATGATGACAAGCTATACCATTTTCAGGCCAATCTCTGGCATAAGATCAAAGACATGCCGCTGTCCGTGCTCAAGAACTATATTGAAACCCAGGATCTGAACCAGACGGTAAGTTTGGGGCACGAAATCTGGGATCATATGCGCCAGACGGAATATATGCAGCAGCAACTGCATGACGGGATTTATACCTGGTATGTACGCAATCAGGAACATACCTTTGACCAGTTATTGCGTGATCTAAATATTGATGAAGCATTGATTCAACATGAATTGAATGAATTGCTGACACCGATTATTCAGCAGATGATTCATCAGGGCTATTTGCGTGAACGTGCCCGTGCCTATCTGGAAAAATTCTATTATGCTGAAAATACCTTAAAAATTTTAAAGATTGAAGACTAAAAAAAGCCGCTCGAGAGCGGCTTTTTCTATTAGTTATTTTTAGAATTTAGCATTCAAGCTGATACCGTAACGACGGCCATCCAAAAGCTGATCGCCATCAATATCTTCAGCTTTTTCATCAAGAACATTATATACGCCAAATTTACCTGTTAAATTCGGGCTAAATTTGTAGTTAAAACCGACATCTACAAACTGATAACCAGGATTAGGTTCAGCCATAGAAGTACGGCTCAAGTACGCTGAGGTTTCAGAACGATAATGCAAACGGCTCCATACATTCAGTGCATCATTTAAATCATAATCCACGCCAATATTAAACATATGTTCCGGCATCTGGTTCAGTGGCTGACCTTTAAAATCACCCGATTTAAACTCTGAATCGGTATAGGTATAGTTGGCAGTTAAAGTCGTGTAATCATTCAGGTCAGCTTCTACAGTAGCTTCTACACCGCGAATTTCTGCTTTATCGACGTTAATCCGCTCACTGATAAAGTAGAATGGAATATCCCCTTCGAAACAGCTCCAGTTCTGCCAGTTATTACGGTTTGTGGTTGTACCGTCAGTATCGGTTTCACAGGCACGAACTTCCGTAATCCGGTCTTCATATTTAGTGATAAAGCCTGTAAGCGACGTATTGATATAATCATTTTTCCAGTTAAAACCTAATTCAGTCGACACGCTTGATTCAGGTTCCAAGTCTGGATTGGCACGGATAATGCCACGACCTGTCGGTAATGGCGAACCGCCACCACCCGTTACGCTATAGAAGCCTTCAGTAGCTGCGCGAATATCAGGCTGTTTATAACCGGTTGCTACACCGCCTTTTACAACGAAATTATCATTTACAGAATAGACGCCATAAAGTCGTGGTGATAAATGGCCGCTATAGTTTTCATCATGGTCATAACGTAGACCAGCCGTTAAGTCGAAACGATCCGTCATACTCCAGGTATCTTCGAGGAAGGCAGCAGCAGACCAGCGTGTAAGCTCACTAAATTCAGGCGCATTTGGATTACGGTTCGTTGCTTTATCGACTAGTTTTTCATCCTTGAAATATCCGCCGAAGGACAAGGTATGATCGCCTAATAACCAGTTCCACTGACTGTTCGCCGTCCAGGTATCCAGCGTGATTCCTTTAGTTCCCAGCTCGGTATTGCCACGATCCGGGTTCTTTGAATTTTCATATTGGATATAGGATGAGCTGTCCAAATTATCGCTATAACGGCCATTATGTGTCACTGAATAAACATTACGGTAATTACGCGAGAAAGAGTCTTCTGCCCCTTGAGCTGGCTCTACCGTTTTTCCTACCGATGTCGTCGATTCCTGCTGAACAAAATTGGCTTCAAGCTGTACATCATGATCATCATTAATTGCATAGGTCAGACGTGAATTTAAGCTTTCACGTTCTGTTCCACGGAAACCACCCACATAATTATCTTCTGTACGTTCTTGTTTATTAACTGCCAGTTGCAAGCCAAGCTTATCTGCAATTAAAGGGCCTGTCAGATAGGCAGAACCATTTTTAATGTCACCTGAACGGTTACTGTCCTGAACGATGGTTCCTAATTCAACATTCCCAGACCATTCATCCGATACTTTTTTGGTAATGATATTGACTACCCCACCCATCGCATCTGAACCGTATAGCGTTGAAGCAGGACCACGGATAATTTCAATACGCTCAATGGCAGCAATCGGTGGCAGAATATTTTTTTCAAAACCGCCATCATCACCATTCGGGTTCACATCCTTGCCATATTGACGTTTACCATCTACCAGGAACAAAGTGTAGTTTGAGCTCATCCCGCGGATACTAATGGTCTGTGCAGATCCCGCACCTGAAACTACTACCCCTGGGGCATTACGTAATACATCCGTAATATCGTTATATTCGCGTTTATCTAATTCTTCACGATCAATCACTGTAATGGATGCTGGCGCTTTAGCAAGATCCTGCTCATAGCCTGTTGCAGTCACCACAATCGTTTGCAGTTTTGTTGCTTCAGCTTGCGGAACAGCTGTTTCTTCTACTGCAAATGTATTACCCGTCATCGCTGTAAATACAGCAAAAGCTATAGTCGATTTTATGAATGGCTTAGTCATGCTTTATACGCCCCAAAGTCATTTTGATGAAGAAATCATGTTGAAATTGTCACGCATTGTATCAAATGTAACTATAAATACAATTAGTATTGATAATTATTATCATTATTAAATTTAGATAAAAAAATACCCCGAGCATTCGAGGTATTTTTTACAAGCTAAATTTTATTAGAGACTTATTTGAAATAAGCACCTTCAGCTTGAGTATGGTCAGTCTGGTCAACGACACGTGCCAACTCAGGAATGTGCTGTTTCAAGGTTGTTTCAACGCCTTGTTTTAAAGTCACATCAATTGCTGAACAGCCTTGGCAACCACCACCAAATTTAAGAACCGCAGTTAAGCCATGCTCAGGATCTTCAACCACTTCGACCAGTGCACAGTTACCACCATGACCTGCAAGACCCGGGTTAATTTCTGACTGAAGCACATAGGTAATACGTTCTTCTACAGAGGCATCAGGACCGACACGTGGCACTTTAGAGTTTGGTGCACGGAAAGTCAGCTGACCACCAAAACGGTCTTTATTGTAGTCAATAACTGCATCTAGCAAGTATGGAATTGACGGAGAGTCAATATAGGCCGGAAAATCTGGATATTCCTGCTTATAGTCTGTAGGTACAACCTCATCAGGTGCACTATAAGCCATGCAACATTCAGCGCGCGGTGTACCCGGATTTTCTACAAACACACGTACGCCAATACCTGGTGTATTCTGTTTGTCCAATAGATCCTTTAAATACTCTTGTGCTGTCGGTGTAATCAAAAGATTTGGAATTTCTTCTGCAACCGGAGTGTTGCTGTTCTCAGTCGACATAACAATAATTTCCTCAAGCTGAAGCTGCTATTTTAACTGAAGATGCGGGGTAATTATAAAAATTCAACCAAAATTGTCGGATTTATTATAAAAGTCGCACTTTAGATTTGTTTTAATGGCATGATCATTGTCAAATAGATAGAACCAGAATTACTTATATGCTTGATTTACCTTTTAATCATACTGTCACTATTATTCTGATCACCTGTATTGTTTCTTTTATTGCTTTTTCAAAAGAAACGGTAATGAATCGTCTGATTTTCTGGCCGCCTGCCATGCAACGTGGTCAATATGACCGTTTCATTACCCATGGTTTTATCCATGCAGATGGCACGCATTTACTATTCAATATGATCACGCTGTTCTTTTTCGGCAGCATTATTGAAAGTTTTTATCGCCAGTATTTATATGATCTGGGCTTTATCCTGTTTTATCTAGGTGGTCTGGTTGCAGCGATTCTGCCAAGTTATCTGAAACATAAAAATGATGCGCGCTGGGCCAGCTTAGGTGCTTCCGGTGCAGTATCCGCGGTTCTGTTCGCTTATATTCTGTTTGAACCATGGAAGCTGATTTTCGTATTCTTTATTCCAGTCCCTGCGATTATTTTTGCTGTTTTATATGTGGCCTATAGCATTTGGTCGGGCAAACGTGGCAACAGCAATATTAATCACAGTGCCCATCTTTGGGGTGCAGCTTATGGTGTGGTGATGACGATTATTCTGGAGCCACGACTTATTCCGCATTTCCTGAATAAATTGACTCAAATCCCCTTCTAAAGTTTTGAATGATTAAGGGATAGCAAATATCCCTTTTTTAATCATTCACATATGAAAATGATTTTCATTTCCACTAATTATGCTAATCTTGTCGCGAATTTAGAGGAATAAACATGGAATTTAAGACTTTAGCACTTGCCACAATATTAGGACTGACAACTTCTTTTACAGTTTCTGCACAGGTCACTTTCGACTATAAAAACCAAAATATTCAACTTAAAAAAGCGCCAAAAAAGATCGCAGTGTATGACCTGTCTGCACTGGATACCTTGAATGCACTAGGGCTTGAAGCTCAGTTGGTGCCTTCTGCAAGCTTTGCAGGCAACTTAAGCAAATACCAGCAGGACAAATTCACCAAAGCTGGTTCACTGTTCGAACCGGATCTCAATGTACTAAAAACTGCTAAGCCCGACCTAATTATTATTGGTGGCCGTTCGGCTTCTAAAGCCGAGGCAGTTAAAGGTATTGCTCCGACTTTAGATCTTACTCCAGATACTAGCCAATATATTGCCAATCTGACGGAACGTACCCTTGTCTTGGCTCGTGCATTTGGTAAAGAGAAAATTGCTACTGAAAAGCTCGGTAAAATCGCAACGCTGCAGCAACAGCTTAAAAAGCAGACTGAAGGCAAAACTGCACTGATGCTGTTTGCGGTCGGTGAAAATTTTATGCCACATGCAGAAAATGACCGTTTTGGCTTTGTCTATGAATTAGCAGGTTTTAAACCAGTCTTGGATCCCTCTGAACAGTCGGATGCACCCCGTCCAGAAGCCGGCTCTCCAGAAGCATTGAAAGCAGCTGAGAAAAATATTCAGCGTATTACAGCAGCCATTGAGAAGAATCCAGATTACATCATTGTCCTGGATCGTGGTGCAGTGAATACCCAGAAATACACCGCTCAGGATAATATTCAGAAACACTCTGTATTGAAAAATGCCAAAGTCTTGGCAGAGAAAAAAGTGATCTATGTGAATGCTGATGCCTGGTACATTACCGGTGCGGGTTTGGACAATACCGCTTTCATGCTGGAAGAACTCATTAAAGGCACAGCGAATTAATTTTTAACCTATTGCTAAAAAGGAAGCTTCAAGCTTCCTTTTTATTTGAAACATCTCGTAATAAATTAAGACCCAAGACTGGAATTTAATGCCAACCCAGGAAGCAACTTAGCAGCGATAATGTATACATCTGTATATTAATTGCTGTAAGTTGCGAGATATTTTGCATGTCCACTTCCCTAGACGGTCTTCAATTTCCCATTTCTGCTTCACAACAAAAACCAAGCACATCGAAAATCGGCCGTAACATTATTTCTGAAGCCTTAGGCGCAGTCGATCCTGTACATGCTACTGCAGCACAACAGGAAAAGAACTGGCGTAAGCAATATCCAGTACACTTTAAACATCTGGTTGAAGATGGATTACGCTCCGCAGGTGCAGCACTAAGTATTGCCAAGCAAGGTCTAGAAACTGCACATGCCAGTTTTGAGTTTTATCGTGATGGTCAGAAGCATCTACTGAAAGATGTGATGTCCTTGCCTGCGCAGAAACTGCATACTTTCCAACTGAAAGGTCACTCTGAAAGAGCCCCAGAATGGTATGTACCTTACCATGGCAAAAAGCTGCAAGGACAGGATTTACTTGATCAAATCCAGTCTTGGGAAGATCGTGGCATTGTCGAATCAAGTCATGCTAATGCCCTGCGTAAATGTATTGCTCATCCAGAATGGTTTGACTTATCCGATCGCACTACAGTACTTTTCGGTGCTGCCTCTGAAGCCGGTCCACTGACCTGGCTGTCGAAATGGAAAGCCAATATCGTCGCGATCGATCTGCCGAATACACGCGTATGGGGCAAAATTCTGGATACGGTTAGCCAAGGTAATGCGACTTTATATGCACCATCAGTTGAAGCTCTTCCTGCTGATACTTCACTGGAAGTTCTAAAAGAAAAACTGGGCGCCAACCTGCTGACTCAAATTCCCGAAATTGCTCAATGGCTGATTCAGTTCAAGCAGGATCTGGATTTGGCGGCAATTGCTTATCTGGACGGTGAAAAGCATGTGCGTGTTTCGATGGCGATGGATGCTATTATGAAATATGTCAGCGAGCAAAAAGCCAATACCAGCCTGATGTACATGTGTACCCCAACCGATGTATACGCAGTTCCAGAAGAAGTGGTTTACGCTTCTCAAAGCAAATACCAGCAACTATCTAAACTAGAAAGTACTTTGACCAAAGGTATTTCCCTGATTTCACGCAAGCATTTCTTCCAGAAGAATGAGCAGGATCTGTTTAAGGTTAGCGACAAGTCTTATGGTGTTTGTGACTGTCTGGTCGTTGAGCAAGGTCCGAACTATGCACTGGCTAAACGCATCCAGCAATGGCGTGCAACATTGGCTCGTGCCAACGGGCAGCAAGTGAGCATCAATATCGCCCCTTCAACCACAACTTACTCTGTGACCAAGAACCCACTGCTGAAAGCTGCGTTTAATGGTGCCAGCCTGTTTGATGTAGAAGCTTTTGCACCTGAAACCACCAATGCGATTATGGCGGCATTGTGGATTCATGACTTACGCAACTCTGAGTCTGTTGCAAATCCTAATGTACAACTCAACCATCCACTTGAGTTGATGATGTCAGGCGCAAATCATGGCGGTTTATGGCGTGTGGCTTATCTGGCACGTACTGCTCTACCATTTGCCGCGCTTTATGGTTTTGCAACGGATAAATTACCAAAGGGATTATTGGGTAAGTTGAAGAAGTAATTTTTTCTGAAATAAAGACGAAATCAATTTTATTGGTCAGGCGACATGGATGTCGCCGTTAGGCTGTGATATAGGGACATATCATCAGCTTAACAAAAGATTTTTGTTACCTTGCGAAGTGCACTTCTCATCTTTCAAAAGTAAGGCTAAGAAATACTCATTTTTTACATTTAGTTGAAATTAGCTATTAATCCTTCTATTAAAGTACTTTTAGCCTTCTGATTACCCTCACCCCTTGCGCAGCAATGCTACTCATCCAATAGAGAGCATCCCTTATAATTTTGCAAGCCATTGGATAACAAACGGTCTTCTATTTCAGCAAAAAAAATCACCAATTTTAAGGTTAGAAAATTTTCTCCCATCCATAAAAAAACGCTGCCTTTGCAGCGTTTTTTTACTTCCAATCTTTTAGAAAACTTTTAACAACAACCAGTACAGCGCACCAGATAAACAGATCGTTGCTGGCAGCGTAAATACCCAAGCAGACAGAATTGACTTCACCATTTTGAAGTTCAGACCGGACTTGTTCGCCACCATGGTACCTGCAACCGCAGAGTTTAAAACGTGCGTGGTAGAGACTGGCATACCAAAGCCATCAGCAGCCGCAATCGTAGACATGGCTACTAGCTCAGCAGACATGCCCTGACCATAAGTCATATGTTCTTTACCGATCCGTTCACCCACAGTCACGACAATTCGTTTCCAGCCGACCATCGTTCCCAGACCAAGTGCCAAGGCTGTTGCGACTTTTACCCAGGTTGGAATGTATTGCAGGAATGAATCCAGGTTGTCGCGATACTCATCAACGGTTTGTTCCTGAGCCTCGCTCATTGCCGGTAAAGCTTCTGCTTTATCCAGACGTTTAAACGCTGTGGTACTCAGGTACATGTCATTACGGAATTCTGAAACTTGTGCTTCTGGAACATCCTTGATATTGCTATAGCTACCAACTTTATCACCCAAATGATCTGTCAGGCTTGCCAATGCAGGAACAACCTCAGCATTCAATTCTTTGGTTTGAATGTATGTGGTAATGATGGCACGTGCTTTTTCGTCTGGAATATCTGCATGCTGCGGATAAATCGCATCAGCCGTTTGCGCAGACAACTGACCAAAAGACTGGATATGTGCTGCATCCAGATTTTTATTCAGTGAATATGCCAAAGGTACACAGCCGATCAGGATCAGCATAATCAGACCCATACCTTTTTGACCATCATTTGAACCATGCGCGAAGCTTACACCAGTGCAGGTAAAGATCAGAATGGCACGAATCAGCGGTGGTGGTGGTTTGTTGCCTTCAGGTGGCTTAAACAATTCAAGCTGCTTTCTGAAGATCTTTTTCACCAGCAGGAATAGCACTCCAGCAAAAGCAAAACCGATCAAAGGTGAAAACAGCAATGCTTTACCAACTTTCAGCACCTGCTCCATATCCACACCAGAAGCGCCACCACCCGAATTCAACAGATAGTTCATGATGCCCACACCCAGAATCGAACCGATCAAGGTATGTGAACTGGAAGCAGGAATACCAAGAAACCAGGTGCCCAAATTCCAGAGAATCGCAGCGATCAGCATGGCAAAAACCATAGCAAAACCGGCACCTGTGCCGACATTCATGATCAGTTCGACAGGCAATAATGCAATGATTCCGTATGCAACAGCACCACTGGCCACCATTACCCCAAGGAAATTACAAAAACCTGCCCACATGACTGCAACCGGTGCAGACAATGCATTGGTATAAATCACGGTCGCAACCGCATTGGCCGTGTCGTGGAAACCGTTGACGAATTCGAAGCCCAGCGCAATGAATAACGCCGTGCCTAAAAGAAGCATTGAATACAGACCGATCGGTGGGACATGAGCTAAATCTGAAGTCAATTGGAAGCCGATATAGATCAGCGTGGAGATAATTAGAGTCAGAAACACCGGCATAAAAAATTTCGGTGTGGGCACATGAACATTGGCCGGCTTATCAGAAGGCGACTGTTGTGCTGAACCTAAGGGAGTTTGATTAGAATTCATGCAAGCAGGAATAGAGGATTCAAGAATCCCCATATTGTTCAGTTAAATTGTGACAATTATATGACAAAGTGCTGTCATATAAACCAGTTTTTTAGACTTTCTCGTTGCCGTTTATCCTGTAACCACATGCTCTAAATTTTAAAAATATACAAATACAATCAATTATTTATTAAAAATAAAACGCTTGAATCGCCCAGCTTTATTCATGTTTTGCAATATATCTGATCATGCCTACCCGGCTGTCATATTTCCGAGCCTGTCATATTTGGCTAAAGATTAGCTTTATAATATGACACTCTGATGAAAGCTGCTTACATTTTATTTTCCAGTCGTACCCTTTTATCAAAAACTTTAATTTCCAGATTTCCATCTGTTTTCAGCTTTCTATACCGGCTTGAGTTTCTTTATCAAATTTTCATATCAAGCATATCCAGCATTCTGTATAAGCGTTACAGAAAACTGCGCACTAATCTGTTAAGATTATTGCCGTTTTTGATGCTTACTGAGAAAGTTTGAATGTCCACACTTGCCACCCTAAAAGAACTTCTTGCCAAGAGAATTTTAATTATCGATGGTGCGATGGGTACCATGATCCAACGCCATAAATTGGAAGAAGCCGATTATCGTGGTGAGCGTTTTGCTGATTGGGCATACGACCTTAAAGGCAATAACGACTTACTTGTGCTGACTCAGCCACAGATTATTCAAGGCATTCACGAAGCCTATCTTGAAGCCGGTGCCGATATTATTGAAACCAATACCTTTAACGGCACCCGTGTTTCAATGTCTGACTATCACATGGAAGATCTGGTTCCTGAGATCAACCGTGAAGCGGCGCGTCTTGCCAAAGAAGCCTGTGCAAAATACTCAACGCCTGAAAAACCACGTTTTGTGGCAGGTGTGATTGGGCCGACATCACGTACTACGTCGATTTCACCAAATGTAAATGACCCTGCTTTCCGTAATATCACTTTTGACGAATTGAAAGTGAATTACATCGAATCAACCAAGGCCTTGATTGAAGGTGGTGTTGATATCATCCTGATCGAAACCGTATTCGATACTTTAAACGCCAAAGCTGCCATCTTTGCAGTGAAAGAAGTATTTAAAGAACTAGGCACTGAATTGCCAATCATGATCTCAGGTACGATTACTGATGCGTCTGGCCGTACTCTGACTGGTCAAACTGCAGAAGCGTTCTGGAACTCAATGCGTCATGCAGAACCGATTTCAATTGGTTTCAACTGTGCCCTTGGTGCAGATGCGATGCGTCCACATGTGAAAACCGTGTCTGATGTGGCTGATACTTTTGTGTCTGCGCATCCAAACGCTGGCTTGCCAAATGCTTTCGGTGGTTATGATGAAACTCCGGAAGAAACTGCAGCCTTCATTAAAGAATTTGCTGAAAGTGGTCTGATCAACATTACCGGTGGTTGTTGTGGTACCACGCCGGATCACATCCGCGCGATTGCTCAAGCAGTTGAAGGGATTGCGCCGCGTCAGGTTCCTGAAATTGAACCAGCGTGCCGCCTAAGTGGTTTGGAACCATTTAACATCACCAAAGATTCATTGTTCGTGAACGTGGGTGAGCGTACCAACGTCACCGGTTCTAAAAAATTCCTGCGTCTGATTAAAGAAGAAAACTTTGCAGAAGCGCTAGATGTTGCGCGTCAACAGGTTGAAGCCGGTGCACAGATCATCGACATCAACATGGATGAAGGCATGCTCGATTCAGAAGGTGCGATGGTGCACTTCCTGAATCTGGTGGCATCTGAACCTGATATTTCTCGTGTGCCAATCATGATTGACTCATCAAAATGGGAAATCATTGAAGCTGGTCTGAAATGCGTACAAGGTAAAGCGGTTGTTAACTCGATTTCCCTGAAAGAAGGTTATGACGAGTTTGTAGAACGTGCCCGCCTCTGCCGTCAATATGGTGCTGCGGTGATCGTGATGGCATTCGATGAAAATGGTCAGGCTGATACTGCGGAACGCAAAAAACAAATCTGTAAGCGTTCTTATGACGTGCTGGTGAATGAAGTTGGCTTCCCTTCTGAAGATATCATTTTCGACCCGAACGTGTTTGCGGTAGCAACCGGTATCGAAGAACACAACAACTATGCAGTCGATTTCATCGAAGCCACTGGCTGGATCAAACAGAACCTGCCAAATGCGATGATTTCTGGTGGTATCTCCAACGTATCGTTCTCATTCCGTGGTAATGAGCCGGTACGTGAAGCGATCCATGCGGTATTCCTGTACTACGGTATTCAGCAAGGTTTAACCATGGGTATTGTGAATGCTGGTCAGCTAGCAATTTACGATGACATCGACAAAGACCTGAAAGATGCGGTTGAAGATGTGATCCTGAATCGTAACCAAGGTGAAAGCGGTAATGAAGCAACTGAAAAATTGCTGGAAATAGCTGAAAAATACCGTGGTCAAGGTGGTGCACAAAAAGCGGAAGAAAACCTTGAATGGCGTAATGAAAGCGTTGAAAAGCGTCTTGAATATGCACTGGTTAAAGGTATTACCACTTACATCGACCAGGATACTGAAGAAGCTCGCCTGAAAGCTGTTCGTCCACTCGACGTAATCGAAGGCCCATTAATGGCCGGTATGAACGTAGTCGGTGACCTGTTCGGTGCCGGTAAGATGTTCCTGCCACAGGTAGTGAAATCTGCACGTGTCATGAAACAGGCCGTAGCTTGGTTGAACCCGTACATCGAAGCAGAAAAAACCCAAGGCGAAGCCAAAGGTAAAATCCTGATGGCGACCGTAAAAGGCGACGTACATGACATCGGTAAGAATATCGTAGGCGTGGTACTGGGCTGTAACGGTTATGACGTGGTTGATCTTGGTGTGATGGTGCCATGTGAAAAGATTCTGCAAACTGCGATTGATGAGAAAGTTGACATCATCGGTTTGTCTGGTCTGATCACCCCTTCTCTAGATGAAATGGTCTTCGTTGCTAAAGAAATGCAGCGTAAAGGTTTTAACATTCCATTGATGATTGGTGGCGCAACGACTTCTAAAGCGCATACTGCAGTGAAGATTGCTCCGCAATACCAGAATGATGGCGTGTACTACACGGCTGATGCTTCTCGTGCTGTAGGTGTGGCGACTCAATTGCTTTCTGCCGAAATGAAGCCAAAACTGGCAGCAGACTATGCAGCGGATTATGAAAAAATCCGTACCCGTCTTGCCAACAAACAGCCAAAAGCGGCGAAGCTGTCTTATGCAGAATCAGTTGAAAATGGTTTCAAAATCGACTTCGACAAGAATGCACCATTTAAACCAAACTTCATTGGCTCACAAACTTTCACCAACTACCCTTTAGAAACTTTGGTGGAATACTTTGACTGGACACCGTTCTTTATCTCTTGGAGTCTTGCGGGCAAATTCCCGAAAATCCTTGAAGATGAAGTCGTGGGTGAAGCCGCACGTGACCTGTATGCACAAGCACAGGCGATGTTGAAAGACATCATCGAAAATAAACGGTTCGATGCACGTGCTACTTTCAGCATCTACCCTGCAAATCGTACCGGTTCAGATACGGTTGCTGTGACTGATGAAGCTGGCAATGTAACGCATACTTTCGAACACTTGCGTCAGCAGTCTGACAAAGTAACCGGTAAGGCTAACTACTCATTGGCTGACTTTATTGCGCCTAAAGATGTGGCTCAGGATTATCTGGGTGGCTTTACCGTTTCGATCTTCGGTGCGGAAGAATTGTCTCAGGAATATAAAGCCAAAGGTGATGACTATAATGCGATTATGGTTCAAGCCTTGGGTGACCGTTTTGCGGAAGCCTTTGCAGAGCATCTGCACCAGCGGATCCGTAAAGAGTTCTGGGGCTATCAGGCTGACGAAACTCTGGACAATGATGAATTGATCAAAGAGAAGTATGTCGGCATCCGTCCTGCGCCGGGCTACCCAGCTTGTCCTGAACATTCTGAAAAAGCGCCATTGTTTGACTGGTTAGGTACGACTGAGAAGATGGGTACTTACCTGACTTCTAGCTTTGCGATGTGGCCACCTTCATCAGTGAGTGGTTTCTATTATGCAAACCCTGAAACTGAATACTTTAACGTGGGTAAAATCTCTGGTGATCAACTGGAAGATTATGCGAAGCGTAAAGGCTGGACACTGGATGAAGCGAAACGCTGGTTAGCGCCAAATCTGGATGATTCAGTGGTTTAATCCCCCTCGATCCCCCTTTGATAAAGGGGGAAGAATCCATTCTTATCGAATATAAAAAATCCCCTCGAGTGAGGGGATTTTTTTGTTTTTAATCTCCCCTAACCCCTCTTTTTTCAAAGAGGGGAATTTCACGTATTAATTTAATTACATAACAGCTCCTCCCTTTTTAAAGGGAGATTGGAAGGGATTAAATTGCTATAAATAAAATGAATATTTAGAATGCTTAAATCCATGAAAAATTTAAAATTGACAAATGGCAATAATAAAAAGTTTAGATCTTGGAAGCTTAGAGAGCATCTGTAAAACTTTAGGTGAAACTAATAATGGGCTTTCAGGAACAGAAATTACCAAGTATCTGGCTGAATGTAATATCAAAGATCTTCAATTAAATTCAACAAAATGGAAACGCTTATATGATGCTCTATACTCAAAACAAACTGAAGATCGCTGTTCCAATAATGTCTTAGCTTTTATTAAGTATGTTATGCGTCCTTCACGACATATCCATAGAAAAGAATGGTTTGAAAATATACGAACTGAATTGAATTATGTATTGTCATTTGAAGGTTTTGAACTCAATGAAAGTGGCGAACTCAAGCAAGCAGACAAAGTTCAAACTTTTGATGAAGCTGAAGCACGAGCACAAAATTTAAGAAAAACTTTATTAGATAGAAAAATACATCCTGATGTTTTAGCCTTCTGTAGAGCAGAACTACTTGTAGATAATTATTTTCATGCGGTTTTTGAAGCCACTAAAAGTATTGCTGAGAAAATTAGAATCAAAACAAAACTAACAAGTGATGGTTCTGAATTAGTAGATCAAGCTTTTGCATATAAAAATAAAGTTCCTTATTTAGCCTTAAATAGTTTAGCTACACCAAGTCATCAGAGTGAACAAAACGGTTTTATGCATTTACTTAAAGGGATATTTGGAACATTTAGAAATACTACAGCTCATGCCCCTAAAATCACATGGAATATAGATGAACAAGATGCTTTAGATATTTTATCAACTGTGTCCTTAATTCATAGAAAATTAGACAAAGTAGTTGAAGCTAAAAAAATGTATGAAGGTAAAATGTAATCCCTCTTAACCTCCCTTTGAAAAAGGGAGGAACTACATGATTTCATAACCGCCATCAAATTCGTTTGAAGTCCCCCTTTGCAAAAGGGGGATTTAGGGGGATTCTTTAGAAAGCTCATTCAAACAATATTTATAAGGCTCTAGACTAGCAGATTTACACTTAATTTTACCTAATGAGGTTCCACAGCTCAGTTGCTAACTCATTAGGTTCCCTCATCCAACGCCATTCAGTTTCTTTAAGATGATAAAAAAAG